>CAZQTQ010000041.1:6681-17371 GCA_964596025.1 uncultured Rickettsiales bacterium | reverse complement strand
ACCCCGTTTAGCGTTACATGCGCGGGCGACCCCGGGGCCTGCCTGGCCGAGGCCAAGCCAGAGGGCTTCATCGGGATCGCTCTGGCTCACGTCGCCCGACTGATTCTGGGCTGGGGGAAGGAATCGATCCACACCCCGGTGACCGTCGGTCGCTGGCGGCTCTGGGGCGGCACGAGCCTCGACAGCGTCATGCGTCGGGGGCGCGCCAAAGACGCGCCTCCCCTCCCCTCCATCGAGGCCGACGACCCCGCCGCGATTCTGTTCACGAGCGGTAGCACCGGCGCACCCAAAGGGGTGGAATACCTGCACCGGCACTTCAGAGCTCAGGTCGAGCTCATTCGGAACACCTACGACATCCGGCCCGGCGAGGTCGACCTTCCGACGTTTCCACTCTTTGCGCTCTTCGACCCGGCGCTTGGAATGACGACGGTCATCCCACAGATGGACCCCACCCGACCCGCAAAGGCGAACCCGAAGAAGCTCCTGGACGCGATTGACCGCTTCGGCGTCACCAACATGTTTGGCTCGCCGGCTCTCCTGAACACCTTCGGTCGCTACGGCGCGGCGCGCGGGGTGCAGGTCGAGACGCTCAAGCGCGTCATCTCGGCCGGCGCGCCGGTGCCGCCATCGGTCATGGAGCAGGTGCTGTCCTTCTTGCCCGAGGACGCCGAGGTGGTCACCCCCTACGGCGCGACCGAGTGCCTACCGGTGGCCTCGAGCAGCAGCAAGGAACTGCTGGGACCGGTGCGAAGACAGGCTGAAGAGGGCGCAGGGATCTGCGTGGGCAAGCCGGTGGCCCCGAACGAAGTGCAGATCATCCGCATCACCGACGAGGTGATCCCAACTTGGGACGAGGCCGAGCCCCTTTCGGTGGGCGAGATTGGCGAGATCGTGGTCCGGGGTCCGACCACCACGCAGCGCTACTTCGGCCGAGAGTTGGCAACTGCGCTGGCCAAGATCGCGCACCCGAACTCCCCGGTCCGCAGCCACCGCATGGGGGATGTCGGCTACCTCGACGCCTTGGGGCGCCTGTGGTTCTGCGGGCGAAAAGCACATCGGGTCCGCCTGTCCGATCGGACCTTGTTCACCGTCCCGTGCGAGATGGTCTTCAACACCCACCCCGAGGTCTATCGAACCGCGCTGGTCGGGGTGGGGTCAGAGGAGGCCCAGCGGCCAGTGCTGTGCGTCGAGTTGGAGCCGGGAACCCCGACGAGCCGCTGGCCAGCCCTGGTCCAGGAACTGCGAGCCCTGGGGGCGGGCTACGAACACACCGCACCGATCGAAGACTTCCTGCACCATCCGGGATTCCCGGTGGACATCCGCCACAACGCCAAGATCGAGCGGGGGACGCTGGCGGAGTGGGCGAAAGGAGTGCTGCCGTGAAGGTACTGGTGACCGGCGGCGGGGGCTTCCTGGGCGGGGCGATCGTCGACCAACTCTTGGCCCGCGGCGAGGCTGTCCGGAGCTTCTCCCGAGGCCAGTACCCTGAGCTGGCCGCCAAAGGAGTGGAGACCGTCCAGGGCGACTTGGCGGACCCCGAAGCGGTGCGCAAGGCGGTCGCCGGCTGCGAAGTCGTCTTCCACACCGCAGCCAAGCCGGGCATGTGGGGCTCCTATGAGAGCTACTACCGTCCCAATGTCCTGGGAACCCGAAACGTCATCGCAGCCTGCAAGACGGAGGGAGTCCCGCGGCTCGTGCACACGAGCAGCCCCAGCGTGGCCCACGGGGCCGGCTCCATCGAGGGGGCGGATGAGTCCATCGGAATCCCCAACAGCTTCGACGCGCACTATCCCGCCACCAAGGCCGAAGCCGAGCGGGAGGTGCTGGCCGCCAACGGTGAGGAGCTCAAGACCGTCGCCCTCCGCCCCCACCTCATCTGGGGTCCCGGCGACAACCACCTCTTGCCCCGCATCGTCGACCGGGCCAAGAGCGGACGACTTCGCTTCGTTGGTCGGCCGTCTCCAAAGGTCGACTCCACATGGATCGGAGACGGCGCTTGGGCCCACCTCCTGGCCGAAGAGGAGCTTCGGGGGCAGGCGCGCTGCGCTGGAAAAGCGTACTTCGTCTCCCAGGGAGAACCGTGGCCGAGCGATCAGCTCATCAACGGGATGCTGGAGGCGGCGGGGCTCGAGCCACTGGACAAGCGGATCCCGGCCGGCCTGGCCTGGACCATCGGCTTGCTCTGCGAGGGGGTCTATGGGGCCCTGGGTATCCAGAGCGAACCGCCCATGACCCGCTTTCTCGCCCGGCAGCTATCGACGGCCCACTGGTACGACATCGGCGCCGCGGCCAGGGACTTTGGCTACGTGCCACGCACGAGCATTGGCGAGGGACTGGCGAAGCTCCGCGAGGGCTTGGCGACCGAGCCCGGCTGATCACTCGAAGCGGAGAGGCAGCCCGAAGATCGCTCCGTCGGGGAGATCGTGCGAGGGGAAAGCCGCATAGCCCATCGTCCGGGCGACGCAGTCAGCGAACGCCGAGTCGCCGGTCGCGTCGTGCAAAACTTCGACATGGCTGACCCGACCGTCGCAACCAACCGTCAGCTCCAGCTCCACCGTCCCCGAAACGGAGTTGCCCTCTCGACAACGCAGGGTCTGGCGCTGGAAGGCACGGACGGAGGAGTTGATCTGATCGGCGGACAGGCCCTTAGAGCCTCCCATCGAGAAGCCATCGCCGTCGGCCGCACCCTCGCTTGCCCCCGACCCAAGGCAGGACTTGGCCTGTGGCATGTTGAGCGGGGCCCAGCTCCTCCCGCCCGGCGGACGTACCTCGAACTGAAGCGTCCCCTCAATGACCGGAGCCTCCTGGCCAACCGGGAAGAGCGCGAGGGACAACTCCGCCTGTCCCTCGTCCTTGGGACAATCCACAGCGAACTCCACCTCGTGACTTCCCGCCTCGCGCTCAACAACAAAGGCGTCGTTCTGTACCCACTTCCCCGACTGGAGGAGGTCCCACTCGACCCGCAGCTTTGCGCTGGTTCCATCGGGCAGCCCTGCTACATCAAAGACCAGCGCTGCCCCAACCGAGCGACCCGTACGACAGATCCCGTCGCTAGCGTAGAGGTCCAGGATGGCCAGGCTCACCCCGCCGTCGAAGCTCGCCGAGGCGGGACCGGGCTCCGTGGAGTCGCCAAAGGACAAAGCCACCGCAGCGCCGCCGTCGCCAGCACCGCCTCGCACATCCCACTGGCCGGCCGAGGCCGACGCCGCCTGTTCAGCACGATCGGATCCCTGCGCCCGCTCCAGGGAAAAATGAACCGGCAATTCCGCCGCCTTGTCCCCAGTACGCAGCATCCACGGAGGATCCCGACTGCCCTGCTTCAGGCTCGGTTCGAAGCGGCGAAGCCAGGCGGCCAGGTCTTCTCGATCGACCCGACCACGCACCGCCAGACGATCGTCGACCAGGTCTTGGCGCTCCGCCTTGGGGATGGGAATGAAGCGCTGGGGCAACGGTCCCTGCGCCGCCCGAACGAGGCCCCGTAGCTTCCCCTTCGACCAGGCCCGGGCCTGATCTCTGGCCTGGTCTTCGCTCAGGGTCTTGCGGCTGAGCGTCCGGGCCTCACCAGCCTGCCAGCGCTCCAGCCAGCCACGCAGAAACAGCAGATCCTGGCCGTCCCGCAGGAAGGGGAGTTCTCCCCGGTGCACGGCTAGAGCGAAGTCCTTGCCGTCTACTCCCAGCCAAGCCGAGGCCTCCCCGGCACGCATCAGCAGGGGGGCGTAGAAGGCGACGATGCCGACGACAGCGGTGTGTTCCTCGCCGTCCAAATCGACAGAGATGGGCGCGGCGAGCGCGGTGTAGCGCGTCGGATGCCGGACAGGACGCTCCTCGACCCGCCAGTGTTGGGGTGATTGGGACAGAGTGGCGAAGCTTCCCTCGTCCTCGAGGACGGTTGGGAGATCCAAACGAATACTGCGGAGCATCTCGCCGAGGCCTCCGAGCTTCCGCGGGAAGGTCTCCATCGGAGCGAGCGGGATCTGGGAAGAGCTCGCGAACTCCCAGAGGGCGTCACCGTGCTCCTCTCCAACCTCACCCCGGAATAGAGTCAGGCCTCCCCGCCCCTCCTCTGGCAGAGGGCGTAGGGGCACCGGGGGGATGCCCGAACGACCCATCGCGCGGGGCCAGGACGGGAGGAACATCCCCCGCAGGAGGCGTTCGGTGCCGTCCGATGCCTTGGACGCGTCGACACCCGAGATGAACCGTCCACGGTTGGGCTCGGGACTGTTCAAGAGCCCCGTCCCACCTCGACCGTCGTTGATGAGCGGAGGCAGGTAGAAACCAACGAGGCCGTGGCCCCTCCCATCCGGAAGCTCAACCGGCAACAAGGCACCGGCAATGTCCGGCCCCGCTCGCTCGATGGTCGGAGGACGGAAGGAGGCCCAAGTCCGGAAGTCCGCCGGGGACTTACTCAGCACCTCGTTCAAGCCCGTGGCGACGTCCTTGTCCCACTCGGCACGCGAGGGCGCAACAAAGACCCAGAGTGCCTCGCGGCTCCGGATGGTCCGGAGCAAGGAGAGGTCCGCGCGGGTCAAACCGCGCTCCACCGTCACGGCATCTTGAGCGCGCAACTGGGTACCGACGAAGGTGGCAGAGACCCGCTTCTTGGCCCCCACGCCGACCGTCAGCGAGAGTAACGCCAAGCCAACCGCCGCTGCTAGGAGGGATCGCGAACCCACCGCGCCAAATTACCCCAGCGCGCTCGTGGGGACGATCTCAATGGGCGAAAGGCTGCGGAGCAGTTCGGAACGACAGTCGGCTAGCTCATCCGCTGGGGGAAGCCCCGCTCCAGATAGTCCAGAGCGTCCATACCGAGCTGAATGAGGTCGTCTTCGCACTTGCGGTCAAACCAGTAGGTCATCGTGGAACGAACGACCCCCATGATGGCCCCGGCCAGTACGCGGGACCACAGGTCCTCGGTGGGGTTCTTCCCCGATCGCGCCGAGAAGGCGTCGGCAATGGCCCGCTCCCAGTCTTGGTCGATCTCCCGCTCGCGGGCGAGCAGGGCCGGAGAGGCGAGGATGACCTCCTGCTGGGCGAGGAGACGGTCCCTATTATCGTTGTACTGCGCTCCAAAAACCTGGGTCGCAAGCCGCAATGCTTCGAAGGGATTGTCGACCTGTTCGTGGGTCTGTAGGAACTTCGTGAAGCCGGTCAGGCGCTCCTCCCTCCGAGGAAAGACCAGCGATTCTTTGTCTCGGAAGTAGCGAAAAAAAGTGCGTTTGGAAATGCCGGCCTCTCCGCAGATCGTCGCCAGCGTCGTGGCATCAAACGAGTGCTTGCGGAACAGTCGGTGGGAGATCTCCAGAGTACGGGCGTAGGCCTCGGCTTTTTTTCGCTCTCGAAGCGAGGTTTTGGGTGGCGCTGACATGCGATTCCCAGTATAGCTGAGTGCCACTGCCACTCGGGGGCAAAAGCCACCGCGTAGCACAGGCAAAAAAGGAGCGACTGGCCCGTGGTTTCCTTGCTTCCTTCTCACGGTCGCTGGCAGAGCCGAACGCACGGCCCTGCCACCAGCGGCGACGACATCGCAACGGCCGCGCAGCAGGTGCGCGAGCCTCTGTTCTTGGTGCAAGACCCGCAGACTGGCGCAATCGGCGTCGGGCTCGGCGGCGAGACGGTAAGCGAAGGCCAGACCAACGGCGTGCCGCACTGGCCGCTGCTGGCCGTGCTTCCACCGCTCTACCCCGAGTGGCTGGGCTGCCGCAGCTTCGGTGAGGTGCACGGCGTACGATTCCCCTACGTCTCCGGCGCCATGGCGAACGGCATCGCCACCACCCGGCTCGTCATCGCCATGGCGAAGGCCGGCTTCCTGGGCTTCTTCGGGGCCGCTGGCCTGCCCCGCCCCCGAGTTGAGGCCGCGGTCGACGAGCTCGAGGCCACACTCGGAGACCGCTACTCCTGGGGCTGCAACCTCATCCACTCGCCCAACGAGCCGGCGCTCGAAGAATCGGTTGCCGATCTCTACATCCAGCGGGGCGTCAAGCGGGTCTCTGCTGCCGCCTACATGGCGCTTACCCCCGCCGTAGTTCGCTTCGCGCTCAGCGGAATCCGCGAGGACGCTCAGGGCCAAATCCACCGCGAGCGGCACGTGTTCGCAAAGATCTCGCGTCCGGAAGTGGCGAGGCGCTTCTTGGAGCCAGCCCCGCCCAACCTCCTGGACGGCTTGGTGCAGCGGGGCCTCCTGACACCCGAGGAGGCCCGCCTGGGCCGAAGGGTACCGGTGGCCGAGGACATCATCGTAGAGTCGGACTCCGGAGGGCACACCGACAACCGCCCGCTCGCCGCTCTCTTCCCCAGCATCCTGAGCTTGCGCGACGCCATCGTGGCCGCCCAGGGCTACACCCGCCCGATTCGGGTCGGCGCGGCTGGTGGACTGGGAACGCCAACTGGGGTGGCGGCCGCCTTCTCCATGGGGGCGGCCTTCGTACTGACCGGTTCGGTCAACCAAGCCTGCGTGGAGTCAGGACTCGACGAAGACGGCCGCCGCATGCTGGCCGAAGCCGAGATCGCCGACGTGACGATGGCTCCGGCCGCCGACATGTTCGAGATGGGCGTCGAGGTCCAGGTGCTGCGCCGAGGCACGATGTTCGCCGCGCGCGCGAGCAAGCTCTACTCCCTCTACAAGGCCTACCCGTCGCTCGAAGAGATTCCGGCCACCGAGCGGAGCAAGGTGGAGACCCAAGTACTGCGGGCCAGCTTCGACGAGGCTTGGGAGAGCACGCGGGCGTTTTGGACGGACCGCGACCCGAGCGAGATCGCCCGCGCCGAGCAAGACCCGAAGCACAAGATGGCGCTGGTCTTCCGGTCCTATCTGGGCCAGAGCAGCCGGTGGGCAATCGCCGGGGAGGCAAGCCGCCGCACCGACTTCCAGATTTGGTGCGGCCCGGCCATGGGCGCCTTCAATCAGTGGACAGCCGATACCTTCCTCGCCGACCCCGCCCAACGCAGCGTCGTACAAGTCGCCCGCAACCTGATGGAAGGAGCTGCAGTCGTCACCCGCGCCCAGCAGCTTCGCAGCTATGGGGTGGCCGTCCCCTCGACCGGCTTTGACTTCCGCCCCCGTCCTCTTGCCTGAATCCACTCCTTTGATGCAGCGAGACCCGCGAATGACTCAGCAAACTGATTTGACTCGGCCCCCCATCGCCATCGTTGGCCTCTCGGCTCTCTTCCCGGGCTCGACGAGCACCGACGGCTTCTGGAGCGACATCCTCGCCGGCAAGGACCTGCTGACCGACGTCCCGGAGAGCCACTGGCTACCCGAGGACTACTTCGACGCCGACCCTACAGCGCCCGACAAGACCTACGCCAAGCGGGGCGGCTTCCTCTCGGACATCGATTTCGACGCCCTGCACTGGGGAGTTCCACCGAGCATTCTGGAGGCGACCGACACCTCCCAGCTCCTGGCCCTGATCGTGGCGGAGCAGGTGCTTCGCGATGCCGCAAACGGACAATTCGAGGACATGGACCGCTCGCGAATCTCCTGCATTCTCGGGGTGACGAGCGCGCAAGAACTGCTGGGCACGATGGTCAGCCGACTGCAGAGACCCATCTGGAAGAAGTCGTTGCGAGAGCACGGCTTGCCCGAGTCCGAAGTGGAAGCAGTATGCCAACGCATCGCCGACCACTACGTCCCTTGGCAGGAGAGCAGCTTCCCGGGACTCTTGGGCAACGTGGTGGCTGGCCGCATCGCCAACCGCCTCGACCTCGGCGGGACGAACTGCGTGACCGATGCCGCCTGTGCATCGAGCTTCTCCGCGCTCAGCATGGCGGTCCGCGAGCTCTACCTCGGCGACTCCGACCTCGTGATCACCGGCGGGGTGGACACGCTCAACGACATCTTCATGTTCATGTGCTTCTCCAAGACGCCCGCGCTCAGCCGCAGCGGCGACTGCCGCCCCTTCTCGGATCAGGCCGATGGGACGATGCTCGGCGAGGGCCTGGGCATGGTGGCGCTGAAGCGCCTGGACGACGCCGAGCGCGACGGGAACCGCATTTACGCCCTGCTCTCTGGAGTTGGCTCCAGCTCAGACGGACGCTCTAAGAGCGTCTATGCGCCGGTACCAACCGGGCAGGCCGCAGCCATTCGAAGGGCCTACAAGAACGCCGGCTTCACGCCGGACACGGTCGAGCTCATCGAGGCCCACGGCACCGGGACCGGAGCCGGAGACAAGGCCGAGTTTGGCGGCCTCTCCCTGGTCTTTGACGAAGCGAACGACGGCGCGGAGAGAGAAACGTCGACCCAGTGGTGCGCCCTGGGGACGGTAAAGTCCCAGATCGGACACACCAAAGCCGCCGCCGGCGCGGCGGGCCTCTTCAAGGCGGTGATGGCCCTGCACCACAAGGTGCTGCCGCCGACGATCAAGGTCGACCAGCCCAACCCTGCGCTGGACATCGGCAGTTCTCCCTTCTTCCTCAATACCGAGGCCCGCCCCTGGATCCGTGGAAGCGACCACCCACGACGAGCCGGGGTCAGCTCCTTTGGCTTTGGTGGCTCCAACTTCCACTTGGCGATCGAGGAATACACCGGTGCGGCGCTGCGCGCCGATCGTCGCCGCACCTTGCCCGTGGAGCTGGTCGCGCTTGCTGGAGGGGATGGGTCCGAAGTGGCGCGAGCCGCTCGGACCTTGGCCGATCGAGCTGCGTCACCGGGCATGCTCCAACGCATCGCTTGGGAATCGGCGCAGACCTTCGATGCCGCAGCCCAGGCCCGACTCGCCGTTGTCGCCTGCGATGAGGACGATCTCGCCCAAAAGCTGCGTCGCCTCGCCGATCTCATCGACGATGACCCGCAGACCGGCTTTGTCCACCCCGACGGCTCCGCCTACGGCCTGGGCCAGCCAGCCGGCGGGCTCGCCTTCCTCTTCCCGGGCCAAGGCAGTCAATACCTCGACATGGGCAAGAACCTGGCCATGAGCTTCGACGTGGCCCGCGGTCCCTGGGACCGAGCGGCGGACCTCGAC
Organism: uncultured Rickettsiales bacterium; assembly: GCA_964596025.1. Taxonomy (GTDB): domain Bacteria; phylum Myxococcota_A; class UBA796; order UBA9615; family UBA9615; genus CAZQTQ01. The sequence goes on along the minus strand of CAZQTQ010000041.1, from coordinate 8,414 downwards.
CTCGGGGCTAAGGAACGCATCGATCAGGTGGTCTTCTCCATCCCACGCTTCAACGACACAGAGCGGCGCGCCGACGAAGACCGGCTGCGATCGACCGAGTGGGCACAGCCCGCCATTGGCTTGGCTAGCCTCTCGCTGCTAGCGCTCATGCGAAGGCTCGGCCTGAAGCCCGAGGCTGTGGCTGGCCACAGCTTTGGCGAGATCACGGCTCTGCACGCGGCCGGCGTATTCAGCGAAGCCGAGATGCTGCGGGTTGCGCGGCGCCGGGGCGAGCTAATGGCAGAGGCCAGCAAGTTGCCAGGCGCGATGTGCGCCGTTTCGGCGACGATTGAAGAGGTCGAGGCCCAGCTTGAGTCCCTCGGCCGCAGCGATGTGGTCGTCGCCAACCACAACGCCCCTACCCAGGTGGTGATCTCGGGCACGGTCGAGGGCGTCGACGCCGCGGAGGCCCGCATGAAGACCGCATCGCTGCACTTCAAGCGACTGCCGGTAGCCACCGCCTTCCACTCCCCCGTGGTGGCGGCCAGTTCCGCCCCCTTTGGCGAGTTCTTGGCCCACGTGGACTTCGGCGAGGCCGAGCGTAGCGTGTGGTCGGGCGAAGTTGCCGCCCCCTACGAGGCGAATTCCGAGACCCAACGAGAACGCCTAGCCCAGCAGATCGCGCGGCCCGTTCGCTTCGTTGATCTGCTGCAGGGCCTGAGCGAGGCCGGCATCCGAACCTTCGTCGAGGTGGGCCCCGGCTCCGTGCTGAGCGGTCTGGTCGGCCGGACGCTCACCGATGAAGGCCACCGCGCCATCGCCTTGGACCGCAAGGGAACCGACGGGGTCGTCTCCCTGAGCCGGGGACTGGCCCAGATCATCGCTGCCGGGCACCCGCTGCAGCTCGCTGCCCTCTGGGAGGGCTACGGTGAGCCGGTGGATGGAAGCCAGCGCACGGCTCCCAAGCTCGCCGTGTCCATCGGAGGCGCCAACCACGGCAAGCTGTACCCGCCGCAAGGAGGTGCTGCTGCCTTGCCCGCTCCGAATCCCCCCAAGGCAGCTCCCAAGCCGCCGGTGGCAGCCGCGAGTTCGCCCTCGACAACTCCCGATCGAACCCAGACGGCTGGACCTACCGCCCTCAGCCCGGTATCTCCTGCCCCTACACCTATGTCCGCACCGGACCCCGCTCCTGTGGAGACCGCAATGTCCACCCCGAAGAACTCCCCCGTGACCGATGGATGGCTCGCCGCATGGCAGGAAGCTCAGCAGCAGAGCGCTGCGGCCCACACCGCCTTCCAACAAGCGATGGCCCAGGCCCACTGCGCCTACCTAAACACCATGGAGACGAGCATCGCTGCCCTGGCCGGACTGGCCGGCGGCGAGCCGCTTGTCGGGGGAACGGCTCGACCGCAGCCCGCAGCTCCGATACCGACCGCGGCCGCAGCGCCCATCCTCCCGCCCGCGGCGGCAGCCGCCCCGATGGTTCCGCCGACCCCCGCTATTGCACCCGTCCTTCCCGCAACTCCGGCGGCTCCGGTCCTTCCCGCAGTGACGGCTCCTCCGCCGGCAGCTGCACCCCTCCTTCCCGCAGCTCCCGTCCTACCCGAAGCCTCCGCGCCACACGCCGCCTCTCCGACCCCCTCGGCGGCGCCGGGCGTGGACCTCCGGGCCCTCATGTTGGAGGTCGTCGCGGAAAAGACCGGCTACCCAGCCGAGATGCTCGAACTAGACATGAACCTCGAGGGCGACCTCGG
>CAZQTQ010000041.1:0-6581 GCA_964596025.1 uncultured Rickettsiales bacterium | reverse complement strand
GACATGAACCTCGAGGGCGACCTCGGCATCGACTCCATAAAGCGAGTGGAGATCCTCGCCGCCGTCGAGGAGCAGGTGCCCAGCCTGCCCGAGGTCGACGCCGCCCTCATGGGAACCTTGACCACCCTTGGCGAGATTGTCCGCTACATGGAAGGTCTGCTCGGTCGGACTTCCTCGCCGGCCGCAGCCCCTGCGCCGGCCCCCAGCACCTCGTCTTCTGCCCCCTCCCCTGCCGCAGCCGCTGCGCCTCCTGACGACGGAAAGCCCGAACTGGGTCGCTACGCCCTCGAGTTGGTCCCGAGCCCCGCGGTGGGTCTCGCCCAGCCTGCCCTGCATGGCAGTGGCCCGGTCCACATCACCCGCTGCGGCACCGGCCTCGCCGATGCTCTGGTGGAAGAGCTCGCCCGCCGCGGCCTCAATGCCAGCGTCGCCGAGACCGTTCCCCCCGACGCCAGCTCTGTCGTATTCCTCGGGGGCCTCCGTCCGGTCACCGGCGCGGATGAGGCCATCGCCGTCCAGCGGGAGGCCTTCGCCATCGCCCGCGGCCTTGCCCCGCAACTGGGCGAGAGCGGCGGTCTGTTCGTCACCGTCCAAGACACCGGTGGGGCCTTCGGCACGACCGACTTCCCCGGCGAACGAGCCTACCTCGCCGGCCTTCCGGCCCTCGTCAAGACCGCCTCGCAGGAGTGGCCCTTGGCTTCGCTCAAGGCCATCGACATCGCCTGTGGCGAACGGAACCCGAAAGCACTGGCCAACGCCCTAGCCGACGAACTGCTGCTCGGCGGCGGAGAGGTCGAAGTCGGCCTCAGCAGCGACGTCACCCGGCTCCGACCGCAGTCGGTTCGGGTCCCGGTTCAGCCCAGCACCTCCCCCATCGGAAAAGACGACGTCGTCGTCGTCTCCGGCGGTGGCCGAGGTGTGACCGCCGCCTGCGTGATTGAGTGGGCCCGCGACACGGGAGGCAAGTTCCTTCTTCTAGGTCGCACCGCTCTGACCGATGAGCCCGCCGGCTGTGCCGATGCCGACACCGACGCGGAGCTGAAACGAGCCCTCCTGGCCGAGGTGAAACGCACCGGCGCGAAGACCACTCCAGCCGAGCTGGGGAGCCGAGTTCACACCATCCTCGCCAGCCGCGAGATCCGCCGGACGCTCGCCGCCATCGAGGAGGCGGGAGGCCAAGCCCGCTACTGCTCAGCCAGCGTGACCGATGCAACAGCCATCGCCGCGATCTTGGATCGGACCCGCAGTGACTGGGGGCCGATCCGAGCCCTAGTCCACGGTGCAGGCGTACTCGCCGACCGCAAGATCAAAGACCAGACAGACGCCCAGTTCGACCGAGTCTTCAACACCAAGATCGAGGGACTTCGCGTCCTACTTGAGGCGATGACGTCGGACCCGCTGGCGCTGATCTGCCTTTTCTCCTCGGTCTCCGCTCGATGCGGCAACAACGGTCAATCCACCTACGCCATGGCCAACGAGGTCCTGAACAAGGTCGCCTGGGCCGAGTCCCGCGCTCGCGGCACAGACGTGCTGGTCAAGTCGATGGGCTGGGGCCCCTGGGAGGGCGGCATGGTGAACCCGCAACTGCGAGCCCACTTCGAATCCCTGGGCGTTCCCATGATTCCTCTGGAGGTCGGCGCGCGCATGTTCGCCGACGAACTGTGCGGTGCGCAGCCCGCTGAGGTCGAAGTCGTCCTTGGTGGTGAGCCGCAGCCCGAGGCCTTGCTTGTCGTGGGCAGCGAGTCCCGCAGCCAGTGCCTCGAGGTCGCACTAAGCCGCGAGACTCACGCTTACCTCGCCGGCCACAGCATCAATGGCGAAGTCGTCGTACCCGTGGCACTGGCGCTGGAGTGGTTCAGCCGCATCGCGCGCGCCTTCCACCCCGACCTGCACCTCGAGACGATCCACGACCTTAGGGTCCTCAAGGGCATCCAACTCCAGGACTTCGACGGCGGCGGCGACCGACTCATCATCGCAGCCAAGCAGCTCAGCAATGGCTGCGGCGCGCTGCTTGGGCTGGAGCTTCGGAGTCCGTCGGGAACCGTCCACTACCGGGCGCAAGCTCAGATGGTGGAGACCCCACCACCGGCACCGACCGCAGGCGCTCCAAAGCTCGCGCTGGACGACTGGGGCGGGGCTCCAGTCTACGGCGATGTTCTCTTCCATACCGATGAGTTCCAGGTCATTCAGAATCTGGACGGCGTGGGGGCAAACGGCATCTCCGGTACCGTCAACGGTGTCGACAAGGCGGAATGGAGCTGGGACCGCTGGGACACCGACGTCGCGGCCCTGGACGGAGGCCTGCAGCTCATCCTGCTCTGGGCCCGCACGACCATGGGAGGCGCCGTCCTGCCAATGGGCATCAACGAGGTCCGCATGTCCAGCACTACACCGCCCGAAGGCCGCATCCAGTGCGTCGCCCAGTGCCGCGCTGAGACCAAGAACAAGGGCGTGGCCGACGTGGTCTTCCACACGGAGACCGGCGACCGATTCGCGGAGTTCAAGGGCGTCGAAGTCATCCTCCGTCCGGACGGGACCAAGGCCTAGACGGAGGCCAAGGGGACTGACGTGAGCTTCTCCCCCGTCGCTATCGTAGGCAGGGCCTGCGTCCTCCCCGGTGCGCTCAGCCCCGAGGCACTGTGGACGCTGGTGTCCGAGGGGCGTGACGAAGTCCGACCGGTGCCGAGCGACCGGTGGCGGGCTCCGCCGGCCGACGTTCTCTGCCGCCCCGGCGAGGAACCATCCAACCGGGCCTGGTCGAACCGTGGCGGCTACGTCTCGGGCTTTGAAACCATCTGGGACCCGACGGGCTTCGCGGTCGAGGCGGAGACACTCGCTCAACTGGACCCACTGGTGTGGTGGGCGCTGCACTGCGCTCGAGATGCCCTGTGCGAGGCTGGCGACGACCGACGCGGCCAGGTGGACCGGAAGCGAGTCGGCGCGGTGTTCGGAAACCTCGGCTTCCCCTCGTCGACCATGACGGCCTACGCCGAGGCCCACTGGCACGACGACAGCGAGCGGCCGCATCCCATCAATCGCTTCATGTCGGGAGGAACAGCGGCAGTAGTGGAGCAGGCGCTGGGTCTTGCCCCCGGGGTGATGTGCCTGGACACAGCTTGCGCGAGCTCGCTCTACGCCATCAAGTTGGCCTGCGATCAGCTGCACGACGGCACCGTCGACTTGGCTCTGGCCGGTGCCGTCAATCGCGCAGATGACCTCTTCATCCACGTGGGCTTCACCGCGCTAAACGCCATGAGTCGGAGCGGCCGGAGCCGGCCCTTCCACGCCGAGGCAGACGGTCTGGTGCCAGCCGAAGGCGCGGGATGTGTCGCACTCAAGCGCCTGGACGACGCGCGCCGAGACGGCAACACCATCTACGGCATCGTCCGCGGCATCGGCCTATCCAATGACGGGCGAGGCCGCGGCTTCTTGGCGCCCCTGGAGTCCGGCCAGCGACGGGCGCTGGAGCAAGCCTACGACCAGGCGGGGATCGAGCCCAAAGCTGTCTCCTTGCTGGAGTGCCACGCCACCGGCACTTCGGTCGGCGATGCCACCGAGCTGCGCAGCACAGGCAGCCTGTTTTCCGGATGCAACGAGGTGCCGATCGGCTCCCTCAAGTCGAACATGGGCCACCTCATCACCTCGGCCGGCGTCGCCGGACTCATCAAGGTGCTCGAGGCAATACGGCACGGGGAGCGGCCACCGACCCTGCACATTGAGCAGCCGAGCCCAGCGCTGGAAGGGAGTCCCTTCCGACTCTTGGCCCACAAGGAGCCCTGGAGCTGCAACGGGCCTCGGATCGCCGGCATCAGCGCCTTCGGCTTCGGCGGAAACAACGCCCACCTCGTGGTGAGCGAGGACGACCCCTCGGTCTCAGCACCAGCCCCCCAACCTAGCAATCGCCTACCCTTGGCTATCGTTGGCATCGGCACCGTCGTGGGAGGGGCCCATGACCGGGCCGAACTCACCCGGGCCCTACTCGCAGGCGAGAGCCTCGTTGGCCCCCAAGGGGCCGAGACAGGCGAGTTCGAGCTGAGCCTGAAGGGTCTCCGCTTCCCGCCCCGCGATCTCGAAGACACGCTTCCTCAGCAGCTGCTTCTCCTGAAAGCTGCACGCGAGGCCACCGCCTCCCTCCCCGATCTTCCGAGCGAGCGCACGGGTGTCTTTGTCGGCATGGAGCCCGATGTAGAAGTCTGCCGCTTTGGGCTTCGTTGGCGCTTGCCCCAACGCCTCCGCGGCGCGGGGCTGGACCCCAGCGAGCACAGTGCCTGGCTCGAGGCCCGGCTCGACCCCATCGTTCCCACGCTCACGTCGGCGGGCGTGGTCGGCAACATGCCCAACATCCCGGCCAACCGACTGAACAGCCAATTCGACCTGGGCGGAGCGAGCCTGAGCATCTCGGCCGGCCACGATTCGGGACTCTGGGCTCTTGCCCAGGCCCATCGGGCCCTGAGCACTGACGAAGTCGATGCGGTGTTGGTGGGGGCAGTGGACCTCTGCTGCCAGTCGGTCCATGAAGAGGCCGTAAACGCCGTCGAAGGCGGGGGCCCTGCTCCCGGCGATGCCGCAGTTGTTCTGGTACTCAAGCGCCTCGTGGACGCTGAACGGGACGGAGACCCGGTCCTGGCCGTGCTCGACGACGGCTCTCAGTCCGAGGCTCCGCGGGCCCCTTCGCTGGATGCCCGCTTGGGACGCAGCGGGGCCGCCGGTGGTCTGCGGGATCTAGCGGCAACCGCTCTGCGCTTGGCACACCGCGTAGACGGAGAGGGCAAGCCCAAGATCGCGGCCGATGACGCAGCGCACACCCTTCGTCTGGGGCAGGACTGCTGCTTCACCCTCCGGCCCCAGGATCCCCCCAGCCCGTGGCTTCCCCTTCCGAGCCTTCACCGCTTTGCTGCGGTCGACGAAGCGGCCTTGCTCGCGGCCCTCCAGGCAGGGAATGAGGGCGGCACCGGCCCCTGCGTTGCCGTGCTGCTCGCCTCGGGGCCCGAGGAGTTGGCGGCCCGGCGGCAGACGGCCCTACGCCACATCGCGGAGGGAACGCCTCCGGGACCCGGCGTGCACTTCCGACGGGCTCCCATCGAAGGAGAGATGGCCTTCGTCTTCACCGGCGCGGGCTCAGGCTACGAGGGGATGGGCCGCGCCCTTCTCTCCGCCGTCCCCGAGCTGGGGCAGCGCTTCGCCCAAGACCACCCCGAGGCGGCGGCAGCACTGGACGAAAGCTGGCCAACCGACGACGCCGTTCCTCCGCTCCAGCGGCTGTGGTCCTCGTCTGCGCTGTGTCAGCTGCACGCCGCCCTGAGCCAAGACCTCTTGGGCCTCCACCCCGACGCCGTCCTGGGCTACTCATCGGGCGAGAGCAACTCGCTCTTTGCGACCGGCACCTGGACGGACCTCGACGCAATGATCCGCGACGCCCGGGACAGCCGGCTCTTCACCGAGGCCATCGGTGGCCCGATGAGCGCGGTGCAAGAGTCCTGGGGGGCCCCCACCACCTGGGAGACTTGGACCGTTCTTGCCCCCGTCGATGCCGTCAAAGCCCTTGTGGAGTCCGAAGACCGAGTACACGTCTCAGTGATCCACAGCGACGCCGACTGCATCGTCGCCGGCGACGCCGCAGCCTGTGCCCGTGTCTGCGACGCCATCGGGCGCCACCGCTGCCTGCGCTTGCACTACGACCTCGCGGTCCACGTGCCGGAGCTCGATCGGGTCCGAGAGGCCTGGTTGGACCTGCACCGACGCACAGTCCATCCCCAAAGCGGCGTACGCATCTATTCCGGAGGCACCGAAGGCACCTACACCCCCTCAGAGGACGCCTGCGCAGAGGCCATCCTCACGCAGAGCCACCGGCCCCTGGACTTCCGGAAGGTCGTCGAGGCGGCTTATGCCGATGGCGTCCGCGTCTTTGTCGAACACGGACCCCAGGGGAGCTGCAGCCGCTGGATCCGGGACATCCTGGGGCACCGCGACGCAGTTGTCGTCTCCCTGGACCGCAAGGGAGCCGGCCTCGAGGCCGTCCTGGACGCGGTTGCCGCCCTCTGGGCCGCCGGGGTCGAGACCAAGATCAGCGGCCTGCTGGAGCGCGTCGCCCTCCCCGCCATTCCCGGTGAACCCACCGTGCGCTTTGCAGCGCACCCGCGCCCAGTCGACCTCCTCCCGCTTCCCCTGGATGTCCCCGAATCCGAGCCTGCCATGCAAACCATGCGCCCAGCCCCCCCCCTCCTGCCCACCACGAAGCAGCCGAGCGAGAGTACGCCCACGGTTGTTCCGGCCCCATCGGCAGCCCCGCCCGCTCTGAGCCCAGCTCCCTCCGCCGCGGGCCTGCACGCCCTAGCTCCCCACACCCCCAGCGCCCCGCGAGCCCTGGGGTTGTCGGACAGAGCAGGCCCCCTTACCGCCCCGATCGATAACCCAGCCCTGGAGGCCTTACGCCAGCAAGTCGCGGCCCTTGGCTCCAGCGAGCAGCACCACATCGCTCAACAGACGGCCCTCCACCAGCGCTTCTTGTCGATGCAGAACCAAATGATGGAGTTGCTGGGACGGTCCCCGCAGCCGGCCGTGCTACCGCCCCACACCGTCCC
>CAZQTQ010000040.1:16726-17410 GCA_964596025.1 uncultured Rickettsiales bacterium | reverse complement strand
AGATGGAGAAGTGGGAGTCGTCGGTGGTCCGGCTTAACAACTTGACCTCGAACTTCACCGCATCGGATTGCCAGGACTACCAGGAATACGCACAGTGGCCGGCCCTGGTGGACGGAAGCTGCGATGGGGGCGAGGCGGAGATCAACGTCGTCAACGCGAACACGGTCCCGTCCTTCTCCTTCCCAGAGTGCGAGACAACGCCCCCGCAACCGGTGGCGGAGAGGCAACTGGACTACCTGGTCGGAATTCTCCGCCACACCCGCTACGCCAGCCCCCCTTGGATTCTCGAGGTGCGCAGCTGCCTCGACTTCCCTCCTGCTGACCGCCCCGAAGACTGCGAGCAGTTGCTGCTCCGGCCTCCTTCGGGTCCACGGAAGGCTCCCCACCCCTACTACCGAGACATTCCCTCCTGCGAGGGCGTTCCCTATTCCCTGGACTGAGCCCGGCATCCCTGCTGACACCGCGAGGACAACCATGAAAACTCCCCAATTACTCTCCCTTCTCCTGAGCCTCCTGCTCTCCTGCACGGCCTGCAATCTGGGCCCCTCCGGCGGAAACGACACCGGCGATGACGACGACGCCACCGCCGAACCCACCCCAACGACGATCAGCGACATCAACGCTGGCGCCGTGGAGATCGACGCCTTCATCGGTGTAGAGGTCGGCGCACCTGAGGTAGTCGTC
>CAZQTQ010000040.1:3940-16716 GCA_964596025.1 uncultured Rickettsiales bacterium | reverse complement strand
TGCAGTGGTGACTACGCCGGTCCTCGCAGACGACGAGGAGGCGACGTTTTGGGTGCAGCAGGGAGAAGACCTGGGCTCGGGCATCGCGGTCTTCACCTACTCCGACGTCGTAGAGGCCATGGGAGACCTGAACATGGGAGACGAGGTCACCGTCACCGGCACCTACATCCAGCCCTTCGGCTTCAACGAAATCCGACTGACCAACGCCAACAACCTCGCGGTGACAGGCACCGGGTCGCTTCCGACCCCCTACGTCATCGAGGCCTCAGTGGCACAAGACGGCTTCCTCTCCGAGGCCAGCCTTCTGGGGATGATCGTGGAGCTACAAAACGGCACGGTTGGCGAGACACCAACCTATGAGAACTACTACCACTTCGACGTCGACGGAGTGGCCTCGGATGCCAGTCCCTTCGACAACTCGGTTTGGATTGACGTGGCCGAGGACTACCCCGTGTCGTCGCTGGTCGGCGTCATGCACCTGGACTACGGAGAGGCGACGATCGTCCCCCGCCAAGAAGAAGACGTCGTATTCACCTACCCCGGATGCGAGACGATCGCATCCGACGCCAACAGCCTGCAATCGTTGAACTGCCGAGCTCACGCCGATGGCACAAACACAACCCTGACCGGCCTGCTTGTCGTGTCTCAGGCCCCCTTCTTCGGCAATTCGTTTTTTGCCATTGATCCCGAGGCGGACTCCTTCGGCGGGGCCCTCATCTACAGCTTCGACGACCTCAACTCGCCTCCCGCCATCGGCGACACCGTGAACGTCACCGGCGAACTCTCGGAGTACAAGGGACGAACAGAGATCGTCATCGACGGGAGCGACGACATCTCGGTGACCGCGAGCGGCGCCGACGTAACCCCCACGACGCTGAGCAGCGCCTGCGACCTGACCGAGGCCCACGAAGGCACGCTAGTGACCATCGCTTCGGTCACCGTGGGAAACCAGGACACCCATGCCGAGGACAACGAATACTTCGAAGTGGACGGGTGCAGCACCGTCCGCGTCGACGGCGTCTTCTTCGACGATGGCGAGTTTGCGGGCCTCGCCGGCGGCGCGGGCACCATCACCAACTTGACCGGCATCGTAGACAGCTACCTCGAGGCCCGATCCATCAACCCGCGCTCCAGCGACGACTGGGAAGCCTGGGGGGGCAGCGCCCGATGAACCCCCTTAATCCAACGAGGGGGTCGCGAGCCGCCTGGCTGTTGTGCGCGCTCCTGGTCCTCCCCGGAAGCCTCTGGGCAGAGGGCCCGGCCAAGAGCTACACGATGACCGACGGAACGGTCGTCGTCGGCGTAGTCGTGAGCGAGACCGAGACCCACGGGACGGTTCAGGCCGAAGGCGGCGAAGAGATCGAGATTGCCTGGGCGAATGTCGCCTCGGTGGAGGTGATCGGGGAGGACCTGCAGGCCGCAGACGGAGCCGAAGGAGAGGACAGCGAGGTTGGTACCGATGACAAATCGGCAGTCCAAGGCGAGCCCGGCCCCGGCGAGGAGGACAAGGCGGAGGTGGAAGCGGAGGCGGATGAGTCTCCGGAACCTGCAGAGGTCTCTGATGACGAGGACCCGAGCATCCCGAACTTCCAGATCCCTGAGGCCTCTGCTCCGGTGCCCCCCAAGACCCTGGGCGACTTCAACCCCGCTACCTCCAAGTTCAGCGACTACGTCAAGACGACGCTCAGCTTCTACATCGGCGACGACAACGTGCTGGCCGGCAGCGACGACGGCTCCCCCAACCTCGGCATGGCCAACGAGTACCCCGAGCTCTTCTTCGAAGGGCTCAACAGCGAGAAGCAGGCCGTCGTGTCCGAGTCGCACATGGTGCTTTACGGGAAGATGCCCGGCTTCTTGCCCTTTGTGGACACCGAGGCAGCTTTCCTGGCCGAGTTCGAGCTCAGCCGCGACCCCGACGACAACCAGCTCATCGGGAGCTTTCGAGACGACGGATCCTACGTCGCTGTGACCTTCTGGTTCGACCGCAGCAAGACGGGCAAGAAGCTTCAGCTGACAGCCTGGCCCTACTCCGCCGACAAATTCCGCCTCGGCTACACCTACGACCTGACTTGGGGCGGCAACACCATCTGGGCCCGCAACCGCGGTCCTGTGCCCGGCGTGAAACTGCACCTCGATCTCGAGCGCTTCTACGCGTTCTTCGGGGCGAAATCTCTGGTCCGGCTGCGCGCCGACAACAACGAGACCGAAAACTTCTGGGGGATCCTCGGAGGTCTAGGTCCGAACGTTCCGATCGGCAACGCCGGCCGACTCACCTACGACTTAGGCGTCGGCTACTTCAGCCGCGGCACCTTCCAGCAGGATCCCTTCCGCAGCACGTCCTTAGAAGCAGTCGGCCTGAGTCATCGGCTGCAGTTCACCTGGAACACCCAGATGGGCATCTCGCCCGACCTCCAGCACATCATCAACGACCCGGACAAGCGCGGGCTCGTGTCGATGGTGCCCAACTACGAGGGAGCCTTCGGCTTCGGGGTAGGGGTCGAGCTGACGACCTTGTGGCAGACGCTGATCAACGCAGACGTGCCGGATTCTGAGCCCCTGTGGGACGACGCCATCACCGGAGGGCTCTTCGCCCAGGTGCGCTTCCTCAAGAACATGAGGGCTGGCCTTGATCTCGTGTACCGCGATGTCAGCTTCCTGGTCTTCAACGTGCCGGGGCTGACGCCCTACACCACCTTTGTCGATGGCACAGTCCAAGCCCCGCAGGTCTACGGCGCCCTGTGGTGGGATTGGTACATCGAGAAAGCGAAGCTGACGCCTGGCGTGGTCTTCGGACTGATGCAGCCGGCGAGCTTCTTCTCGCTGGAGGACGCCGCGGGAGAGCGAGAACTGCAGGTCATCCGAGAGGCCAACGACTACGAGATCATGCCTCAGGGGGAGGGGCCCTTTACGATCCTCTCGGTCAAGGGAAGCCTGAAGTGGCACCTGAGCCACATGATGGCGCTGATTGGAGAGGTCTCGTTTACCCAGGACTACAACATCAGCAAGGTGGTCACCGACACCGATACCGGCGTCGGGTCGCGGGTACTGGACAATGCACGAGCCCAGCAACTGGGCCTAAATTTTATTCTGCAGGCGCGATTCTAGGCAGTGGCCGGCAGATCGTTCCGGCCCGGCGCAACAAGGCCCTCAGGCCTCACCGGTCTGGGCCAGGGTCTGTTCCTGTTTGATGCGCTTCCGAAGGGCCTTCCGGAACTCCTTGGCCTGAGGTCCGACCGCGCGATCTGCCGCCTCCTTGAAGCGTCCCGCCGCGCCGGCGTGATCGCCCGCCGCACTCAGCAACCGGCCTAGGTGGTCGAGAATACGCAACTCACGCACCTGGTCATTTCGATCACGCACCAGGCCGAGAGCCTCCTCGAAGATGGCCTGCGCCGCGTCGAACTCCTCGCGAGCGCCGCGGACCTGAGCGATGTTGAAGAGGACCTCGGGATGAAGTGCCTTGTCTCCGTGCTGCTCGCAGGCCGCCCGAGCCGCGAGCAGGTAGTCCAAACCCTCCTCTTGCTTGCCGCTCAGTACCGCGAAGAGCCCGCAGTGATAGAGGTCCACCTGCTCCTGGTCCGCCAGACCCAGATCCCGGGTCAACCCCAGCGCATGCCGAGCCAACTCCAGCGCCTCGGTGGGACGGCCACGAGCCGCTTCGGCTTGGCACAAGAGGCGGGCTGCCATGCGCTCGCGGGGCGGGCTCTGAACCGCACGGCTCATCTCCAGCGCTCGTTCCAAGAGGGGCGCTACATCTTGGCCCTTGCCCGTCATCAGACTGCACTCCGCGTGGTTCAGCATGGACTCCAGGGCAAGGAGGAGGTTGCCGCTCTGCGTGGACAACTCCACCGCCTTCCCAAAGTCGGCCGTCGCCTGGGAAACCTGTCCCTTCTGCTTCCTGATCAGACCCTGGATGTAGAGCGTGTGGGCCTCGACCGGGGGGGTGTTGGCGGACTTCGACGCCTGCTTGAGGTAGCGCTCACCGCCACGACCGTCGCCCATGTTCAGGGCGATCATTGCCAGTTGATTGAGGGTTTCGCCGGACCGTGTCGCGTCGCCTAGGGCCTGGAAGGTTGCCAGGGCCTCCTCGCCCGCGCTGCGCGCCTCGGCAGGCTTGCCTTCTCGGACCAACAGACGGCAGCCAAGCAACTGGGTAAAGGCAAGCAACTCGGAGTCGTCCTGGCCCTCGGCCCAGGTGCGGGCACGGGCCACTGCGGCCTTCGCCAGATCGAGCGGCATACCGTTAACGGCTCGGTCCGCGGCATTTCCCATCACGAAGCGCACCAAGCCGGGAGGATAGGGAGCATCTTCGAAGCTGTGGGCCACCTCGAGAGCAAAGTCGGCGAGCCGGGGTTGGTCGGTGCCCATGGCCAGTGCCAGGAGGTTGCGGGCCCCCCGACTGTCGCCGCTGTCGACAAAGAGGCCGGCTCCCTTGGGGATGTACTCGATCGCCGCCGGGGCATAGGACTGCAGGATGAGGGTGCCAAGCCGCGCGGGAATCGTAGAGGCTTCGTGCTCCAGGCCTTGGGGGGGACGCTGGCGGTACCACTCGCGGTAGAAGGCGTGCTTGAAGCGGTAGGTCCAGGTACCGAGCGCCTCGTGGTACGCGCCTTCCTCGACCAAATGGGGCATGGCATCCAAGGCGTCGTCGACCTCGTCCTCGCCCGCTCCGAGGTAGCTTCGAATTAGCGATGCCGTGAAGACCACTCCCTCGCAAGCAGCAACGTAGATGACCTTCTCAAGGAGACTGAGCGGCAGGTTCTCTTCGTCGCCTTCAACCGCTCCGCCGGCCTCCCCCTCTTCGTCCACGTCCTCACGCGGCATCGGGACCAACACGTCCATGTCGACGTCGTCAAAATCCGACAGGCTGTAGCCCTTGTCGTTCCAGTTGAGGGTCTCGTCCTCCTCGAGGGCGTCCAGCAGCTCGTGGAGGGTCAAGGGATGGCCCTCGCTCAGACGCTGCAAGCGGGCAGCGAATTCAGACGGGAAGCTGTGGGGCCGGTAGCCGTCGTCGAGCAGTTCCTGAATGGCCGCTTCGTCTAGCGGGCCGGCCAAGAGAGCCTCGGCCTCAGGGAAGAGCGCCCGGACGCAAGCCAAGGGGCCGGGCTGACTGGCGCCTGGACCGGCCACCTCCCCGAAGAGGTTTCGTCCCGGGGACAGCAAGAAGAGCATCTTCCAGTTGCGGGACCGGGCCCGACCCACAAGCGCGGCAAGGAAGATCCAAAACGACGGGCTGGTGACGAGGCCGCAGTCGTGGAGGTCCAGGACCCATCGCCCTCGGGGACCGAGGACGTCAAAGGCATGAAGTAGGGCCTGATAGGGATTGTCAGCCGGCAGCTTGAGGGCAAACTGCCCGGAGGAATTGCCTGCGCTCTGCAGGCCCTCGAGATTCTCGGCGACGTCGCTAAGCCATCCGGCAAAGCGCTCGTCGGTCGAGGACTCACCGGCCTTGCGGAGGAGCTCGACCGGTGGGGCATCGAGACCCTTCGACCGCGCCACGGCGGTCAACGAAGAGCCAAAAGTACGCATCAGGACCCGCACTCCGTCTTCGCCCGGGGCGAAGTGGATGCGAGCCACGGTCGGCGTGGTCCCCTTCTCCCGAAGTTCCGTCAAGGCACCAAGTACCGCAGTCCGCCGACCCGAACCCGCCTCACCCCCAAGTACCACCGCGCGAGGCCCAGCCTCGATCGATTCCGCGGCCGCCACCAAAGCGTTCACAAGGTCTTTTCGGCCGACTACGGGTCGGTCACTGCGCTGGGTCATCGATCCTCCGGGGAAAGCCGGGGGATAATAGGGAAGGCATCTACTAAGATCCACGCCTGGATGCGTAGCTCCTCCCTCTCCGGCCCCTCGGGTCGCCTCCACCTCTTGGCCGCACTGGCCCTGGTTCTCGCCCTCCCTCTGGCTGGAATGGCGGGCAGCGGGGCCTTCCAGGGTCCTGCCGAGCTGGACCGCGCCTTCTGCCCCGACGCGATGACCTACGTCCCCGCCGGTCCATTCTTCGGTGGGGCCAGCCCCGAACAGGTAGAGGTCAGCGACTACGTGCCGGACATTGCCCGCGATCCTCGGCCCCGAGGCCAGCATGGGACCGCCGCGTACTGCATCGATCGGCACGAGTTCCCCGGCAAAGGTAAGCCGCCGGTTGCCAACGTCACCTGGCTCCAAGCTCGCGTGGCTTGCTCCCTCCGAGGGGCGCGGCTCTGCACCGAGGACGAGTGGAGCAAGGCCTGCGGCGGGGTCTTGGGCACCTTGTACCCCTACGGCGACCTCTACATACCCGGCCTGTGCCACGCCGAGGTCGAGGAGGAGGGCTCCTACGACCGGGTCGAGCCCGGCGGATCCCGGCCACACTGCACCTCTCCGTACGGGGTTCACGACTTAGAAGGCAACGTCTCGGAGTGGGTGGAGGACCCGCGAGATGGCGCTCCCTGGGACCGCTGGGTCCTGGGCGGCACGATGTGGCGCGGGGTCTACGGACGCGGCTGCCAAGCTCGCCATGCCCACCCCGCCGTCGCTCCCGTTGCCGGAGACGATGGCTTTCGCTGCTGCCAGGACCTGAGCAACTAGCAGTCCTCCAAGTCCCCGCCACAACTTCAGCGCCGCCGCAACAGGCTGAGCCCATCTTGTGGACATTCTGTGGAGGGGCTCGTCTGCGCTTGCCCCGAATGGCTGGGACCGGTAGTTCCTCCAAAAAGCGGACCCGCACTGCCTGTACGGGTGCCCTTTACCCCACGGAGCGGCCGTCGCTCATCACTCCACGGAGATTCCCATGTACGCACGTTGGTTTCAGACTCTGCTTCTAACCTTCTTGGGGCTCGCGCTCGTGGCCTGCACTGACTCGGGAGCCAACGGGCACGACCACGGGGACGACGACGACTCGGGCAGCAGCAGCGGAGACGACGACGACACCGTCGGGGGCGACGACGATGACTCCAGCAGCAGCAGCAGTAGCAACAACGACGACGACGAAACCGACACCGGCGAAGACGACGGCGAAGACGGCGAAGACGGCGAAGACGGCACCGATGGCAACAACGACGGCGGTGGCGATGACGGGAACCCCGGTGGCGGAGAAGACGGTGGCGAAGGCGGCGGCGAAGGCGGCAGCGCTCCCACCGGTCCCTGCACCGACGACACCTACGAGGACAACGACAGCGCTGAGGTCGCCAAGCCCGTTGAGATGGGCACCTACAGCAACTTCGTCTCCTGCCCCGAGGACGAAGACTGGTTTGCAGTCGAGCTTGCCGCGGGTGAGGGTGTCTTGGTGAACATCAACTTCACCGACGAAGAAGGCGACATCGACACCACGTTCGTAGACGCCACCGGTGCGGTCCTCGATAGCAGCACGTCTGCCAGCGACAACGAGGAGCTGCAGGTAACCGCGGTCGACGCCGGCACCTACTACATCAAGGTGACGCTCTTCTCCGACGGTGGAAACGACGTAGGCAACGCCTACGATTTCGAGATCGCCGCGCCGCCGGAGTGCCTTGCGGACTCCTACGAGGTCAACAACACTGCTGAGACGGCCGCGACAGTGGCTACTAACAGCCCGATCTCTAGCCTCAACGTCTGCACCGGCGACGCCGACTACTACAGCTTCGAGGTCACCACTGGACAGGAAGTCAGCGTGGACCTGACCTTCCTCGACGACCAGGGCGACGTCGACGCGACGCTCTACGACCCCGACGGAACCAGCGTGGGCTGGGGCGGCTCCGTGAGCGACAACGAGCTCCTGGGACCGCATACGGCAACGATGACGGGGTCCTATTCGGTGTGGGTGCGGCTCTACGCCGACGCCGGCACGGACTACGGAAACACCTACACGATGACGGTCAACCTCAACTAGAGGACGACCAGAAGCGACCGAGGGAGGCTCGGGGCTGTGCGGCTCCGGGCCTCTCGTCGTTCTGCCGGCTACGGTGGCGACGTCGCGCCGACGTCGACCCTTCGATTGCCCGGCGGCAAGATGCCCGTCCACAGGGCGCCATCGGCACCTCGGGGACGAATCCACTCCACGCGTTCACCGAGGGCGGCCGCCGCGTGCCAAGGGTCGAGGGAGGCTCCGCCTGGTCCGAGGACCCAGAGGCCCGGGGGCCAAGGCGCTGGTGCAGGCGGAGGGACCGGCCGTCCCCAGAGGGTGACGGGTGCGTCGACCAGGCGAACGGCGCCACCCTCTCCGGTAAAGAGGGCAGCCCACAGGGTCGGGACGGCGGAGGACCCGCTGCCCAACCATCCCAGACGACCGGGATCGACACCATCGGTGCCACGCAGGGCTGCGGCCAAGCCCAAGAGATCGGCGGTGGCCACGCCGAGTGGAGGGGGGTGCTCGGCACCGGCGCGAAGTGCTTCTGCCGCCGGAGCCGCAATCGACTGGAGGCTCAGCTGAGCCCGGATGTCCCCGGGAAGCAAGCCGGCCCCAAGAGGCCGCGCAGGATCTTCGGCCACGACCCAGGCCCGCCCTTTGGCCGACTCCCCGTCGGTACCGCCCCCTGCCCCAACCTCCGAAGCTGAGCTCAGCTGCCACTGGAGGGGTTGCCCGCGCAGCTGGGAGGCTCCCACGACCACCTCAGGCAGCTCCATCCGGAGCAGCACGCGGGCCGCTCCCGCCGGCACGGGCGAGCGAACCCGCCACGGCGCTGGTCCCTGAACGCTTCGATCCCAGGCCCAAGCCGCGGCCAAATCGCCGCCAAACTGGGCATCGATCCGGGAGGAGAGGACGGCATCAAGAGGCACGTTCGAGGGTTCGCCGCCCAGAGGCGCGTGCAGGGCTGTGGCAAAGAACCGCCCCCACTCGGCCTCCGCTTCATCCTCCTGCCCCTCGACCACCTCGGCCCGCAGGAGGGCGGCCCGCTGCTCAGGCCGGCGCCCCGGCCGGCACGCCGCGAGTTCTCGCCAAGTCGAACCGATCGTCGAACCCTGAGAGAGGTAGGCACAGGCGCAGGTACGGCCCCCAGCCGTTTCCGCCTCTGCAAGCCCAAAGGGTCCACTTCGCTCCTCCAGCAGCACGGCATCAACGCGCGGCTCGCTGGCGGCCAGGACGGCCGCTCGCTCGACTCCAGCCCCGGTTCCGAGAACTCCGACGGCCCCCGGCCGCGCCCGGAAACCCAAGAGTCCTTCCATCGCCGAGTCGACGAGAGCCCAGAGGGCGACGACGTCCAGACCAACCGGTGTGCTACCGCCCCGACGGATCTGCATCTGCTCAGCCGCGCCGCGCGCACTGTGGAGCTGCCGGTGGAGCCCGTCGGGGGGCCACTCGAAGCCTCGTATCGGAGCTACGAGAACCGCCCAACCGGCCCGCGCCCAACGCATGCTCCGCTCCACGACCCGCTGGTCTGACCCAAGCTCGGAGCCGTCGTGGCCCAGGACCTGAATCACGAGCGGGAGGGCGTCTTCTCCGCCCGAGGCTGCCGCCGGCAAGGCAAGCAGAGCCCGGGACCATTGGGCAGTCCCCCGAGGAGGAGGAAGCTGGACTGCCGCCAAGGTCGCGCCGTCCTGGGCTCCGAGAGGCTCAACGATCGGTGCGGCCGCCTTCCGAGGCCGGACCGTAGGCAGAGACGCCTCAGCGAACAGGAGTTTCCGGGCCGACTGGAGGCGTTCTTCCCGGCAGAGATCGCCGGGCAGCACTGCAGACTCGGGCTCCGACTTGGCGCATGAGCTCCGGGCTATACCCAAGCCAAAGGCAAGGACCAAGACGGGGCCGAGGTTGACCCGCCGGCCCCAAACCGGGAGCCTGGAGCGGTGAACGAGGGGACACCCCACCAACGGCTCGCCTGGGGCTTGCTGGGACTCGCCGTCGTAGCCTTTGCCGCCACACACACCCTCCTGGGGTACTGGAAGGCCCAGGGGCTGATGCCCGAGTGGCCGCTCGACCTCAGCTTCTTCCACAACCTCGTTTGGAACGTGTCCGAAGGCTACGGCTACCGGCAAAGCGCTACGTACCACGAGCCCCCGGGGCTGTTTGCTGAGACTCACTTCGAGCCCATCCTCCTGGTGGCGGTGCCCTTTTATTGGCTGGTACCGGGGCTCGCCACCCTCTATGCGGTTCAGTCGAGCCTGGTGGCTCTGTGCGCGCTCGGAGTCTACCGCCTGGCACGCAGCGAGGGGGCTCCCCCGCTGGGGGCAGCGATGGGCGGAGTTCTCGTCCTGCTGTGGTGGCCACTGTGGCGTGTGGCCATGGCCGACATCCGGCCTCTGATTTGGTGCATGCCGTTCTTGCTGCTCTGCGCCGCCGCCCTCAGAGAGTGCAAGAAATGGGAGGCCTTCACGTGGGGGCTTCTGGCCTGCATGTGCCGGGAGGAAATCCCCCTTCTCGTGGCCTTCACGGCAGCCGCCGTCTGGACCTGGAACGACGAGCGCAGAGACGAGAGGCGGGCCATGGCTTGGCGGCTTGCGCTGGCCTCGCTGTGCTTCCTGGTAGCCGCGACGCTGATGCGGAGCAACACCACCTTCTACATCCGGCCGGACCAATGGCTCGCCGACCTCCTCCAGGGCACGGGTGTCGACGAAGCAGTTGCGCACTGGGGTACGACCGCCAGCGAACAGTTGCCCTACCGGCTCGCTTACCTGAGCGAGTGGCTCCTCCCCGCCGGCATCGCGGCCCTTGCTGCTCCCCGGCTCCTCTTCGGAGCCCTCCCGCTCGCCGCCTACCTCTTCTCCCAGCCCCACGAGTGGCACAGCTGGGAAGGCCCCTACGTGCACCATGCAGCCCCGGCCATGGCCCTCGTCGCTGGCGCAGCAGCCATCGGCTGGACCCGAATTAGCCGCCATCGCCGCATGCCTGCTTTCTTGGCGATCCTGCTCCTTCCTCTGCTGCTCGGAGCCGAGCTGGCGATCCTCAAGGACTACCGGGAGTCGGTCCTAGCCCCCGAGCTTCGTCCTTGGCTCGAGCAGCGCGAACAGGTCGTCGCCGCCCACGAGCTTGCGGCGAAGGTCCCCCCCGACGCGGCGGTCATGGCCGACTACCACACCGTCCACCTCTTCTCGGGACGCTCGTGGGTCTACTGCTACCAACAGGAAGAGCTCGAGGAGGTCGAACCCCGGGGACCGATCCTGGAAGGGCCCCTCCTGCCACCGGCAGAGACCCAACCCGAGTGGGCCCTGATCCACGTCGAAAACCCAGATTGGCAGGCTCGAGCCGCCGCCTACGGCCTGCGCCGGATCCAGGCCCGAGGTAATTGGGTCCTCTGGGGACCCAGCCCACGACTGGGGGCGTCTCCCTAGACTCAAAGGGGGCGGCCTCTCCTAGAAGAGGTGGCGCACCGCGGCGTAGACACCCCAGGCCCAGTGCTCAAACTGCCCGCTTGCGTCCAGCCGCTGCTCCGGCCCCGAGCCCACGTCGAGACGAACCAAGGTCTGCTCGTTGAGGACAATCCGAAGCCCACCACCGACTGTGCCGTGAAGTGGAGGGCCCACCCCGAGTTCCTCGAAGGTGTCGGCCCGGGTGGCGTCCACAAGAAGGGCAGGAGCCAGGCGCAAACGAAGCTTCTTGATGGAAAAACCGGGCGGCCGAAATCGAATCTCGCCGTGCAGCACGAAGCTGAGCGGCCCGCGGACGCGTCCTCGGTCCAAGCCGCGGACCCCCTGGAGGCCACAGAGGGTTCGAGGACGCATGGCAGGGCCGGCCACGGTGCCCTGGTCGTAGAAGAACACCGGGCCGACGTGGACCTGCGCCAAGGCAGCCCCCGCAAACACCACCTCGCCGTTGGGGGGGGAGAAGTAGCCGCGGAGATCGAGGAGAAAGCGGCCCGAGGGGCCCAAGTGGGAGATCATGCTCTCGGCAACTCCGCTGAGAAAGACACCTCGGGTCGGATCCCGGATGTCATCGCGGCTGTCGACGATGAGCCCCCCCTCGAAGCCCACCTGCATGCCCCCGTCGGCTCCCACGATCAGCCCCCGCTCAATCTCCTGAGCCAAGAGGGTGTCCGGGAAGACCTCCACCTGGTCCCACCGCAAAAGAATGCCCCCACTCAGTACCAGCGGGCCCCGAACCCGGTGGCGAAGCCGGGCGGCAGTGCGGATTTCGTAAAGGGCGAAGCGATGCCAATAGCTGGTGATCGCCTCCCCCTCCGGATTGAGGTGGCGCTCGTCGCGCACGCGGTCGTTTCCCACCCCGAACCACCAGTCTGAGGTCCAGCCGAAGATGCCGAAGATGCCCTCCAATTCAGTGCGTGCCGTCGGCTCGGGGAACCAGGACCCCATGCTGGAGAGGGTCCAACCGCTGGGGTAGGGACGAAAGAAGAGCAGGCCTACGGTGTTCAGATCCCAAATCCAGGGGCGATCGCCTAGGGGGGCGACCTCTTGAGCCCGGATCCGCCGGGGAGCGGCTCTCCGCAGGCCGGCATATCCACCGATTCCCAGGCCATCGTCCGGGTTGTAGGCGAGGGCTGGAAGAATCAAGCTGCGCAGCCGGCCGGGATCGGCGCGGCGCTCCTTACGACGAGCCTGGCGATGCCCTCGGACCTCCAAGCGATCCTCCTGACGATCCTCCCGGGCCTCCTGGCGAACCTCCTGACGACCCTCCCGGGCCTCCTGACGACCCTCTTGGCGATCCTCCCGGTCCTCCTGGCGCTCCTCTTGGCGATCCTCCCGATCCTCCTGGCGCTCCTCTTTCCGCTCCTCCCGGGCCTCCTGACGATCTGCCTTGCGCTCTTTCTTGCGCTCGACGCGGTGCTCGGCCGAGTCTTCGGTCTTCGCCTCGCCCTCCCCTGGCTCCTCCTCGCCGTCTCCTGGCTCCTCCTCGCCGTCTCCTGGCTCCTCCTCGCCGTCTCCTGGCTCCTCCT
>CAZQTQ010000040.1:406-3840 GCA_964596025.1 uncultured Rickettsiales bacterium | reverse complement strand
CGCCGTCCAACGCGGCCTCTAGCTCCCCGGCTTCAAGGACCGGCACCGCCCCAAGCAGCCCCCACAGCCCCAGAACGACAATCCCAACTCGCGACACCACCTGCATCTGTGCCCGCTTGATACGAATATCGGCCACGAAGATCAATGTCCCTCGACACAGGACTACTCCATTCGGCAGCGGAGAGGCCTGCTAGGATCGACCGGTGCACGAGGCCCTCGATGAACTCTGGCTGAAAATCAAGGCGCGCTACCCCTACGTCTACCTCGTGACTTGGGAAGAGCAGCGAGCGCTTCGGCGCCTGAAGAAGGTCGCGCGCGATCTCAAGCGCAGCCTGTGGACCTGGTCCTCGCTCCAGGGCCTCCGCGGCCCCAAGGCCAAGGACAAGGTGGCTGACACCCAGGCGCCAGGGGCAGCACTGTCCGCCATTGCGGCCCTAGAGGGCCCCGGACTCCTCGTCCTCAGGGACTTCCACCCTCACATCAGAGACCCGGCAATTGTCCGGCAACTTCGCGGCCTGTCGGGCCAACTCGCCGAGATGGGCTGGACCATCCTCTTCCTGGGCCCCCGGGCCGAGATCCCCTTTGAGCTGGAGAAAGACATCGCTGTCCTGGACCTCCCCCTCCCGGGACTAAAGGAAGTCGCCAAGCTCTTCCACACCCTGCTCAAGGGGGAGGGCCAAGAGCTGGAGCTCCCCCTCTTTGAGCGCTTCGTCAAAGCCACACTGGGCCTCAGCGAAGAGGAGATCAAGCGGGTCTACTCCAAGGTCTTGCTCCGAAGTGGCCGCTTTGGTGAGGAACAACTCCGAGAGGTGATCAACGAGAAGGCCCAGATCATTCGGCGATCCCGCTACCTCGAATTTCATCCCCTGTCGGTGTCCATGGACGACGTCGGCGGACTGGACAATCTCAAGGAGTGGGTAGGGACCCGGGACAACGCATTCACCGAGCGGGCCCGCACCTACGGACTTCCCCAGCCCCGCGGCCTGTTCCTGCTCGGGATCCAGGGTTGCGGCAAGTCGCTCATAGCCAAGGCCATCGCCGACCAGTGGAAGGTTCCGTTGCTCCGCCTCGACATCGCGGCCCTGGTCCTCGGCGAGTCCAGAGCAGAAGAGGGCCTCAGCCAGACCTTCCGCATTGCCGAGTCCATGGCGCCAGCCGTTCTCTGGTTGGACGAGATTGAGAAGGCGTTCTCTGGGGTGAACCAGGGAGCAGCAGAGACCGCGTCTGCCGCGCGTCTCTTCGGCTCCTTCATCACTTGGTTGCAGGAGAAGTCCGCCCCAGTCTTTGTCGTGTCGACGGGAAACGACGTCCGCAACCTGCCACCGGAGCTCCTACGGAAAGGCCGTTTCGACGAGATCTTCTGGGTCGACCTCCCCGACATCCACGAACGTCAGATCATCTTCGACATCCACCTCCGCCGGCGCCAGCGCGATCCCGCCGCTTTCGACAGCTGGGAGCTCGCTGAATCAACGGAGAAATTCAGTGGTTCGGAGATCGAGCAGGCCGTGGTGGACGGGATGTACCGGGCCTTCGCAGAAGACCGAGAGGTCGAGACCCGGGACGTACTGCGCTCGGTGCGTGAGACGGTTCCCCTGGCCCGAACGATGGACACCCAGATCAAGGAACTCAAAGAGTGGGCTCGCGACCGCACAAGGCCCGCGACCTACAACACCCGGCGCATCGACTACTTCGAAGACTGGGCGGGGGCAAACGACGAAGAGGCAGAGGCTTAGTCCGCGTCGCAATAGCCTAGCTGCGCGGTAAGGCTGGGGAAGTGGTCCTCCAGCGCTTCTAGATGGGACTCCCTCAAGTGCTCTCGCCAGGCTCCCGGCTCGCCCCTCCGGTAGTGGTGGGAGCGGTCTTCTACCCCGGGCTGACGCCCGCCGGAGAGCCGGGCAAACGAGTGTTTCCCGACCAGGACCCGTGCTTCGCGAAGACCGAGAACCCGGTCGGACGGCCGCAGGACCTGGCGTAGCCCCAGTCGACCCAAGAGCGGCCGCTGCAAACGACCCGCCCAGCCCTCCGCCACCAGACCCAGCGCGCCCAGGGCATCGACCACCGCCTCCGGCGAGGCAATCAAGTCCTCGAAGCGAAGCTCGGCGTGGCCAGGCAAGCCGGGCCTCCACTCCATCATCTGCCGAAACTCGAGGCGCCGACACTCCAGCTCCAGGAGAATCCCCTCCCCCTCGCCCACGCTCCGCAGCGCTTGGCGATGGGCTTCGAGTTCGGGCCACTCGTCGGTGGGGTGGCTGTTCCGATGGGAAAAGTAGGCGGAGACCAGGACGTCGCGCGGATCCCGGACGACATGAATCGCCCTCGCTGCCGAGAGCGCTCGCGCCGAGGCCGCGTCCGCGTTCATGAGGGAGAGAACTTCTACGCCCTGCCGCCGGACGAAGTCTGCCAGCCCCCCATCGACCCGCTCCGCGTCGTAGACCCGTGCGAAGCGCAAGCCAAGAAGCTGGGAGGCCGCCTCGAGGAGGCCAGTGACCCATGTCGACCCGCAGCGGTGATGGCCATAGAAGGCCACGAGCGGCCGGCGGGCTCCAGTCAATCGCGCTCCGCCTTCAGGGGCCGTCCCATGAGCTCGCCGACCGCTGACTGAGCGCTCTTACCCTCGTAGAGCAGGCCATAAACCGTCCGGACAAGCGGCATATCAAGGCCAAGCCGCTGGGAGAGGAGGTGGGTCGATTCGGCAGTCCGCACCCCTTCAGCTACCTGGCCGCCGAGGCTGCTGCGCACTTCGTCCAGGCTCATTCCCGCGCCCAGTCCCTTGCCGACCCGCCGGTTGCGACTCAGGTCGCCTGTACAGGTCAGGACAAGATCCCCCATTCCGGCCAGCCCCATGAAGGTCATCGGGTCGGCACCAAGCCGGGCACCAAGTCGCGTGATCTCCGCCAATCCACGGGTGATAATTGCGGCGCGAGCGTTGTTCCCGAAGCCGAGTCCATCGGCGCAACCAGCGGCAATGGCGATGATGTTCTTGACCGCCCCGGCCAGCTCCACTCCGACGACGTCGGTCGAGGTGTACACGCGGAAAAATGGCGTCGAAAATGCGGCCTGAACCTGCCGCGCCCGTTCCTCATCCCAGCTCGCAGCCACTACCGCCGTCGGATGCTCCTCCAAGACCTCCCGTGCAAAGGACGGCCCGGACAGGAAGACCGCGTTTCGCCCCGCCGGCTCCGGCAGCTCCTGGGCCAAGACCTCGTTCATGGTTTCGCCCCTCGACTCAATGCCCTTGGTGGCGCAGACCAGGAGCATGTCCTCGGTGACCCACGGAGCGGCGGCCCGGCAGACATCGCGGGTGACGTGCGAGGGCGAGACAAAAAGGACGATGTCGCGCCCCTTGACCGCTCCCTCGATGGTGGGGCTGGCGTCGATTCCGTCGAGAGGAAAGTCGCTCATGTAGCGGGTGTTGCGCTGGGCCGCCTTCACCT
>CAZQTQ010000040.1:0-396 GCA_964596025.1 uncultured Rickettsiales bacterium | reverse complement strand
GACCGTGTGCCCCGCCTTGAGGAGGACCGAGCTGAGCGCGGTTCCAAAGGAGCCGGCGCCGAGCACTGCAACCGAAAGCGACTGCGTCACAAAAGCTCTCCCTCAGACCTGGACTGCAAACTCCCGCAGGACCTCGTTGAGGCTGGTCTTGCGGTCGGTGCTGGCTTTCCGTTGGCCGATGATGAGCGCACAGGGGACTTGGTAGGTGCCAGCGGGAAAGGCCTTGGCCCGCGTACCGGGGATGACGACCGAACGGGGCGGGATATAGCCCTTTAAGACCCGCTCTTCGTCGCCGGTAACGTCGATGATGGACGTCGACGCCGTGACCACGACGTTTGCCCCCAAGACCGCCTCGGCGCCGACCCGTACCCCCACAACAACGATGGCGCGGCTGCC
>CAZQTQ010000039.1:1327-17448 GCA_964596025.1 uncultured Rickettsiales bacterium | reverse complement strand
CCTCGAGCGGCTCGACGAAGCGGAGTCCCGAGCGCAGCAAGCCCTTGCTTTGGGCGGCGACGACGCTACGGCCTGGGAGGCGCTAGCCCAGGTCCACCTTCGGCGCGACCAGCCGCTCTTTGCCCTTCAGGATCGCATTCGCGCAGGAGGCAGCGCTGGCCACCCCTGGATCAAGGCTCGCGCCCGGGGCCTGGCTCTCCTCGAGCTCGAGGCCTGGGACCCTGCACAGGTCTGGCTATTGGCGGCACATGGCGCGGCGGAGCGAAACCTCGAGGTCCTCATGGGCCTGGCCCGAATTCCGGAGGCCGCCCGCGGCGACGTCGTGGGCGATCTCCTCTTCGAAGGACCCCGAGGGATGATCGGTTCGACTGAGTACTTTGACTGGCACCAGACCTCGAGCGGCATGGTGGAGCGCTCGATCGCGAGTCTTGGCGACGTCGACGCTGGCGAGTCTGCCCAGCTGGAATTCTATCGGGCCGTCGGAGACTTGCTTCAGGACAAGCGAATCGAGGCGCTGGGCGGCTTCCGTTCCGTACTTGACCGCCCCGAAGCCTCCACCATGGTCAAGGCCCGGTCCCAAGCCGGCATCATCCGACTCCTTGACGACTACCGAGAACTCGAGGAGGTCTTGCAGCGCGACGTGAACGCGATCGTGCCGACACCGAGCAACGTCGGTGCCCTGGTCGACTGGCAACGCCGGCAGGACGACTGCACTCGTGCCATTGCTTTGGGCCAGCGGGGACTGGAGATGGGCTACCACCCCCTGGACTTCGAACGGGACGCGGGGGATTGCCTCGACCGGGCCGTAGGCTGGAGCCTCGCCGAGCAGGTGGTTGGGCGGGGGCTCGTCCTCGACCGCGACGCCCTGGTCCTCGGGCTGGCGCCGGGGACCCTGCCGGGCACGCTCCCCATCCCAGACCTGCCCTTCTGGGGCGCTTTTAGGGAACGGCGCTTCGACGCGGTCTTGGACGAGGCCTCTAGCGATTGGCGGGCTCTTGCACTGGCGCACTTGGAGCGTCCCACCGAGGCCTTCGCCGAGGCCGACAAGGCCGCTGCGGAGGGAGGGGACCCCGCGGTGATCGCCTACGCTCGATCCCTGGCCCATCGCCAGGAGGGCCGCTTTGTGGACGCCCTCATCGAGGCGACCCGTGCTTCGACCGGAGCCGGCGACGCCTGGGTGCGCTCGGTCACTCGGGGGATGGCGCGCTGCGATGCGCTGAAGTGGAAGTCCTGTCAGCAGGACCTTCTCTATGCACTGCGGGTCGCGCCGGGCTACCTCGAAGCGCTGGAGACCTTGAGCCTGGTCCCGGTCGACCTCCGGGTCGCTGTCACCGAAGTGGCCCTCCGCTACACCCCTTCAGGCTTCGTCCCGGCCCATCGCTGGGCGCACTGGTACCTCGCCCAGGGGCGGCCGAAGGAGGCGTTGCTTGCGCTGAAGTGGCCCTCGCTCGAAGAGGACGGCGACCCGATTGCGGCGGTCAAGCGGCAGCTGGCTCAGGCTGCGGTGTTCCATGCCCAAGACAAGAGAAATGAGGCGCTCGCCCTCCTCCAGGAGGCGATCGAGGCTGCGGAAGCGAGCGGGAACACCTCCCTGGGCTGCAAGGCCCTCGCCCAACGCGTTGAGTTGATTGGGCCCCAGGCCTCGGCCCTGGAACTGAGTCTGCTTCGAGCTGCCTGCACCGAACGGCCGGAGGCCTACGAGGTTGCGAGCCGGTTCGGGGCCTTGGAGGGCAGCTGTGCCCGCACCCGGGAGCGGGTCCAGCGCTGCGTGAAGCTGGGTGTCGAGCCGACCAACTTGACCGAGTGGATGGAACCCTGCAGTTCGGTCGAAGACTTGGACGGCTTGCTGAAGACACGGGCCAGCGAAGGCGGCGCTCCTCCGATGGTCTGGACCTACCTCCGGCACCGTCTCCACCCGGGAACCGACGACGAGCCGGTTGCTGGACCGGTTCGGACCCAGCGTCTGGCCCAGAGCCGTCTCGTGAGGCACCTGGGCGCGATGTCCCGCCTCAGCGAGGCCCAAGGCGCCCTGTTCGTGGCCCTGACCTATCCCTTCCCCGGTGCCCACCACCTGCGGCTCCGGGACCAACTCGTGGACAGCGCAACTGCGGCACAGGTGCCGATGCTCGACCTGTACGGTCACTTTCGAGAGACCTTCAGCGAAGCGGAGTGGCAAGGGATGCGCACGCCTCAGGATCACGTCAACGCACGGGGCTACCGGGAGATGGGTCAGGTGCTCTTCGAGTACGTCAAAGCCGGCGGGCGATTGCCGGAGCTTTCCACCGGAACACCTCCGCAATAAGTTGACTCGTCGCCGATTTCAGCTGGCTAAGACGACCGTCACTTTTGGCCCAGAACGTTCCAGTTTGAGGGCTAAGTCCCTTCCGGAGAAAGGAAAGTGCCTAGAGCAGCCAAGTGTTTGAAATCTCACAGTGGATCACCGATGTCGATTCTTGTTGACTCGGCTTTTTGCCCTTCCTATAAACCGGTTCAGCGCACCGTGTTGTGGAATTGTTGCGGAGCGC
Source organism: uncultured Rickettsiales bacterium (assembly GCA_964596025.1). Lineage (GTDB taxonomy): Bacteria > Myxococcota_A > UBA796 > UBA9615 > UBA9615 > CAZQTQ01. The sequence continues at coordinate 14,923 of CAZQTQ010000039.1, read as the reverse complement.
CGAGGCGATATGTTGAGCCACCCCCGCCGGACACGTGGCGCACGGGGGGGGTGGGTGGATGAAAAGCGCCAGTGTGAGGATGAGATGCCATCTCCAAGGGCTCTTACCAAAGATGAGGTGATGGACATGGTGCGACGCGGAGAGAGTCTGGACGGTGCGGACCTGCGTGGGACGGATCTGACTGGGATTGACCTGGCCGGACGAAGCCTGCGCAACGCCAAACTGGGGGAGGCACTGCTTGTGCGGGCCAACCTCAGCGGTACTGACCTGACCGGCGCTAGCCTGTGGCACGCTGACCTGAAGTACGCCGACCTTTCGGGGGCAAACCTGGAAGACGCGGACCTCGACTTCTGCAACCTGGAGGGGGTCACCCTGAAGGGTGCACGGATTCGCAAGACCACCTTTCCGCTTCGCCGGGTGAGGATGGACGACGTCATGGCCTCGGTGCAGACCGGGCGCCGCCTGACGGTGCAGATCCCCGACGACGACGACGAAGAGCCTCTGTAGGCTTCGCGTCGACCACTGTATCGGGACAGGCCGGATGGGTTCCATCCGGCCTGTCTTGCTTGGGGGGAGCTTCGTGGTCCGAGGACTGCGACCTGGAGCGCCTTCGGCCTCGAGCCTGACCTAGGGTGCCGCCGCAGGCTCTTGGATGCCGAGCACCCAGAAGGTCACGCTGCGCTCCACCCCTTCGGCGGTAGCCGCCCGGATCCGGATCCGGTTGGGCCCTTCGCTGAGTTCGGCCTTCAGATCGAGCCGAAGCGTCATCGGGGGCTCGGACCCGGAAAAGTCCCGACTGAAGATTTGGTCGGAGCCGACCAGCACCACCACTGAACCCAGCCCAGAGGCACTCTGAACCTGGCCGCGGATGGGTAGCGGTCCGGTCGACACCAGAGCTCCCCGACCGGCGTCGATCTGGGGTTCGTCCAGAAGCACGGTCGCTGGAGTGGACCAAGCCTCCTCCTCTGCGGCGCCCTGGGTGGGGAGCTGCAGGGACACGGTGGTCGAGGCCGAAGACCGCCTATCTTGGGCCCGCAAGCGCACTGAGACTTGGGGAACGGCTTCCGGATCCCGCACGCGTAAGTTCAACTCCACTTCGCCGGTTTGTCCCTCCTCGAGAGGCTCGCTGTTCTGGAAACGCTCCAAGCGCTCGACGCTGTCCTCGGGGTCGGTCCGACCCAGGCGGAGCCGCAGGTTGCCAGTGGGGCCCGGTCCTTGGTTTCGCACCCGTACTCGCAGGGTGACCCGCACGCCTCCCTCGGGGTCGGGAGCCGTACTACGATCGACGGCTAAGTGGAGGCGGGGGCGGGGGTGGCCGATGAACTGGGCTTTTCCCCGAACCGGTCCACCGAGCGGCCCCTGGTCGTCCAAGAGGTAGAGGCGCCAGGGAACCCATCGGGTGGCGACCCCCTCGGGCACGGTGGTAGGAATGCACCACTTCCGGGTGGAGCCGGGGCCGAGATCGGCGAGCAGGAAGCTCGCGCCGTTGAGCAGCTTCGAGCTGCTCTTCAAGATGCCTCGAAGGTGGCGGATGGCCTCCTGCCGCTCGTTGCGCACCGACAAGCAGAGATCGATCGGCGCCCCGGCATGCAGGCTTTCAGGCAGATCGAGGAGGGCCACCAGCCCCTGCGGAACGGGCCCCAAGAGGCGGGATTCTAGGGTCTCTGCCTGAGCAGGTGCCCGGTCCAGCCACCCTGGGGGGGGCATTTCGGACCAGGGGATTTCGCGTAGGTCCAGCGCCCCCGCCATGCGGGCATTCTGCTCTTGTGCCCAGCGCTGGACCACCGCTCCGGCCCGGCCCAGAAGCTCCCCGCGCCGGTCCGTCGGCGCGGCCTCCCGCAGAATCTCATGCGCGAGGCGGAGCTCCATGTCGTTGAAGACATCGTCCCCAGCGTCTCCCGCGGTGCCGGCTCGTCCCGGACTCGCGGGGGGGCTCCTGTCCGTGGCCTCGCCGGCCTTCAGCTCGGCAATCGGGGGATCCGACGCCGACCGATCGGAAGGAGAACTTTCGGCTGGGGCGCTCCCGCCCTCATCGTCGTTCCCGCTCGGGAGTTCGTTCGCCTCCTTCGGGTCCCAGCCTTCCAGCACCCGTGGCAACCAGAGCCGGTGCTTCGGTGCCGCGTTGCTCCCGGTGGAGGCCGTCTCCCAGCCTCCGCCCGGATTCCTCCGTCCGTCGAGACCGCCGCGGGGCTCCGAGTGTCCGACCAAGGCATTCGGCTCCCGCAGCTGGTCTGGGAAGGTGACTTCGTTGGGATCCAGCCACACCGTCCCAGTGGCCACATCGGGGGTCACTCCCACCGAGTTGATGAAGGTCTGCCCGGGCAGGAAGTAGCGGCCGACCGTCAGCTTGAGCGAAGCCTTGGGCTCCTCCTTTCGCAATGGGTAGACCTTTTGAACCGTACCCTTGCCGAAGGTCTGACTGCCGACGGTTAGGGAGCGGTCCAAGAACTTCAGAGCCCCGGCTACGATCTCGGCTCCCGAAGAGGTCCGCCCGTCGACCAGAACCACGACGGGTCCATCGAACAGCTTGCGGTTCGCCTTGGCGGGGATCCGCGGGATGAGGCGCTTGACCGGCTTCCCGTCCCGTCCCAGTGTCTGGACCAGAGTTCCTTCCGAGACAAAGGAGTTCACGATGCGCGCGCTCTGCTTCATCGATCCTCCCGTGTTTCCCCTCACGTCCACGACGACGCCGGCCAGGCGGCCCCCCTCCTGGAGCTGCTCCAGGTGAGTCTTGAACTCCATGCTCGTCTTTTGGCTGAAGTGGTCGATCGAGAGCAGGCCAATGTCGGCGGGCAGGCGGGCAGAGTCGACCGTGGGTACGAGGACCTTCTCTCGGGCGATGACGAAGATCCGTGCCTCCGTCTCTCCGGGACGCGCGACAGTCAGGACCACTGGGACGCCTTCTGGCCCTCGGATCCGCTCGACCACCTCTTCGACCCCTAGGGCGGTGGTAGAGACGCCATCGACGTGAGTGATGTGATCGCCGGCGAGCAGACCCGCTCGGCCCGCCGGCGCGGTGGGAAAGGGCTGGAGGATTTGAAGCTTGCCGCCCCGCCGGCCGATCCGGGCCCCGATGCCCACCAGGGTGCCCTTGAAGCGGGTGTTGAACTCGTCCAGTCGACCGCCGGTAAACAGGCGCGTATGGCGGTCGATCGTGCCCAGCAAGCCTCGAAGGGCGGCCTCTTGGAGGCTGGCCACCGTGGGCGGCTCGGATTCAGGATCTCCTTCGCCAGCCCCGCTCGTAGCGGCAAAGGCGATGGCCTCGTCGATACGTAGCTGCGCTTCCTTCAGGTCCGCAGCATCGGTAAGAAAAGTGGCCGATTCTCCGCCTCGTTGGATGCGCAGAATCTCCTCGCCCTCCTCAAGGACCAGCAAGGACTCGTGGCTGTGTTCGAGCTGCTGAAGGGCGGCCCGCACCATGCGGGGGGGATCGACGGCCTCGGGGTGGAGGTACAGGGCCCTGATGCGTCCAAAGGCCTCTTCGATGAGGTGGACAGTGTCGATTTCGTCGGTCGGGGGTCCCTCCAGCTCCTGGCCAGGAGCTCCACCGGAGGGGCTCGGCATGGCGAGCGCCGCTGTTGTCAGGAGCCCGAGCAAGAAGAGGGGCACAGTACGCCCCTGGGAGGGAGCAGGCTGCCTGCAACTGGGGGTTGGCCCGGCCATTGGCCGGCGATGATAGCAGCGGGCCGTGCTACATTTCGGCGCCGTGGACCGTGAACGCCTTCGCCAACTTCTCGATGCCGTGCGGGCTGGCAAGACCTCCCCGAGCGACGCTTACGAGGCCCTGGTCGACCTGCCGTTTGCTGAGCAGGGCTACGCCCGTGTCGATCTACACCGCTCGGTCCGAATGGGTCTCCCCGAGGTCATCCTTGGGCTCGGGAAGACGCCGGAGCAGGTGGTCGGAATCGCCGGAGCACTGTTGGAGCGGGGCCAGCGGGTTCTCGTCACCCGCGCGTCGCTGGAGTGTGCCGAGGCCATGCAGGTGTGCCACAGCGAAGCGGTGTGGCACGCCCAAGCTCGTTGCCTCGTCGTCGAGCCCGGTGGGGTGGCACCTGCGGAAGCGGCGGCGAAGCCCGGTGCGGGGCAAGTCCTCGTCATCACCGCCGGCACCGCGGACATTCCTGTGGCCGAAGAAGCACGCGTCTGCGCGGAGGCTCTTGGCAACCAGGTCGACCACCTCTACGACGTCGGCGTGGCCGGCATCCACCGCCTCTTGGAGGCGCGGGACCGCCTGAAAAACGCCCGTGTCCTCATCGTCGTGGCCGGAATGGAGGGTGCCCTGGCCAGCGTCGTTGGCGGGCTGGTGCCCCGGCCGGTGATCGCCGTGCCGACATCGGTGGGCTATGGCGCCTCCTTTGGGGGTCTTGCCGCGCTGCTTGGAATGCTCAACAGCTGTTCTTCTGGGGTCAGCGTGGTGAACATCGACAACGGCTTTGGTGCGGCCTACGCCGCGACCCTCATCAACCGTCAGGGCGAGATCTAGGGGGTGCACGCCCACCTCGACTGCTTCTCGGGCGTCTCCGGGGACATGTTCTTGGGTGCTCTGGTCGATGCCGGCGTCGAGCTCGCCGCTCTGGAAGAGGGGCTTGCTGTCCTAAATCTGTCCGGCTTCCGTCTCGAGGTCGACGCTGGGAGCGACCCCCGCGTCCATGGGACCCGGGTCCGAGTGCACTGTGATGAGGGGCCTCACCCGCACCGGGGACTCTCGGACATCCTGGACCTATTGAAGGGGGCCACGGCGCTCTCGGATTCGGTCCGAGACCGAGCGTCGAATGTGTTCGAGAGGCTCGCATCCGCGGAGGCGGAGGTCCACGGCTGCACGGTCGACGCGGTCCACTTCCACGAGGTCGGTGCTTTGGACGCTATCGTCGACGTCGTGGGCTCCGTCCTCGGCCTGCAACTTCTCGGGATTTCGAGCCTCAGCTGTAGTCCGCTCCCCGTGGGTACTGGGACGGTTCGCTGCGCTCACGGCGAGCTGCCCGTGCCCGTTCCGGCGACTGCGCTTCTGCTTCGCGGCAGGCCTACGGTGCCTGCGGCGGGACCCCAGCCAACCGGTGAGCTGGTAACCCCAACCGGGGCCGCGTTGGTGACGACGCTTTGCGACCGCTTCGGTCCCCCGCCGCCGCTGCTTCTCGAGCGCGTGGCCTACGGCTTGGGCACACGCGATCGAGGGGACTTTCCCAACGCCTTGCGTCTCTGGCTCGGCACGAAGACCGAGGCGGAAGCCCAGCTCGTGCGGGTGGTGCAGACCACGGTCGACGACCTGGACCCGCGGGTCTTCGGCCCGCTGGTAGGCCAACTCTTGGGCGACGGAGCCCTGGACGTGACCCTGGCCCCAGTCCACGGCAAGAAGGGCCGCCCAGCATTGCTCGTTACCGTCCTCTGCCCACCGGACTGCTCCGTCCAAGACCGCATCGAGCAGCGGCTCTTCCGGGAGACGACGACGCTGGGTATCCGATGGCACGACGAGCGCCGTCGCACCTTGCCGCGGCGGTTGCGCAAGGTGGAGACGGCCTATGGGTTCATTGCCGTCAAAGAGGCTCTTCTCGATGGCGCGGTGGTTACTGCCCAGCCTGAATTCGAGGAGTGCCTCGCCGCGGCCGAGGCGGCTGGGGTCTCGGTCCGGTTTGTCCTCGACGCGGCGCGCAGCGCAGCTCAGGTGTCCGAGGGTTCGAAGGCCGATGAAGCCTGAGGTGTGCCGAGGCTTCTGGGGTGCCTGGGGGTCATAGATCGAAGGAAAGCGGGCTCTGGACCGTCTCTAGAGGGGTTGCCCCCTCGACAAAGGGCCCGCAGGTGGACTAAGGATGGCGGTAGCGAACGTTTGGAGATTCCCTTCATGAAGTCCTTGTCCTTGTCCTTGTCCTCGCTTGTGGCCGCCGCCGCCGCTTCCTTTGTTCTGGCGGCAACTCCGGCCCTCTGCGCCGAGATTACGGCCGCCGAGATCGTTGCCAAGAGCGCCGAAAATCGCACCGTCGACAACTCAGTGCAGACCCTGACCATGGAGATCTTCGACAAGACCGGACGGTCTCGGGTCCGGACCATCACGTCGAAGGTCAAGCGCGGTGCGGACGGTGTCGCAAAGTCTCACGTCCAGTTCGTGGAACCAGAGGACGTGTCTGGCGTGCAGTTTCTCACGATCGAGAACCCCAAGGGCGAGGATGACCAGTGGCTCTACATGCCGGCGGGCGGCATCCTCAACCGCATCAGTGGCTCCAGCCGCAGGGGCTCGTTCATGGGCTCCGACTTCAGCTTCGAGGATCTCAGCGTGGGCCAAGCGGAAGACGGCGCCCACACGCTCATGGGGGAGGAGTCGGTGACCGTCGATGGGACGACCTTTGAGGCCTACAAGGTCGAGAGCGTGCCCAAGCCCGAGCTGAAGTCGGCTTACACCCGCATCATCTCCTTTGTCGACAAGGAGGAGTTCGTTCCCCGGATCGTCGAGTTCTTCGACAAGAAGGGCGAGCACGTCAAGCGCATGACCATCGTCAAGGTCAAGCGAGAGGGCGATGTACTCGTTCCCCTCTCCACCCGCATGGAGAACCTCAAGCGCGGCACCAAGACGGAGGTGCGGGTCAAGGACTACAAGGTCAACGTCGACGAGACTGTGTTGCCTGACTCGATCTTTACTCCCGAGTTCTTGCAGAGCGAGGGATAGGCGTTCAGCCGGGGCTGGCCGATGACGCGGTGCCACTCCGGTTGCCGGGGCAGAAGCGGTCTGTTGGTGGGTCTGGTCTTGGGGCTGGTGGTGATCCTTTCGGTGGGGGCGCCTTCGCCGCTGTGGGCCGGTGGCCACGCGGAGCTGCCGACGAATTCTGGGAATGTCGTAGTGGAGGATCTGGCTGGTGTGTCCGCGGGGGCCTCGATCGGAGAGCCCCAGCCGCTGTGGAAGCGCCACCCGAAGCCCAAAGGGCTGCGCTACGGGGGCAGCCTGAAGACGACGCTTGCGCCGGACCTGCGCATGGCCGGCGACTACGAGGACCGCTTTGTCTGGCACAACGCCTTGGACTTCCGCGTCTCCTACCGCTTCGCTGCGAATGCTCGATTTCTTGTCGAGACCCAGGCCCGGTACGTCCTGCGCTCGGGCGACCAGGTTGAAGCCGATCTGTGGCTCGATCTGGGCCAGGCCTACCTCCAGTTCCGAAAAGGCAAGCTCTCTGTCCGGCTCGGGAACCTCCGTCTGAACTGGGGGCGCAACGCCCTGCTGTCTCCCCTGAACAAGGGGAACCCCATGGACGCCACCCGTGCCCTCGAACCTGGCAACGAAGACCCCAGGGTTCCCATCCTCGCCGCCCGGGCCACCCTCGGCCTCCACCCTGTGGCCTTCGAGTTCGTCGCCATCCCCTTCTTTCAGCCGGGGCGTGTCAGTTTCTACGGCCGCGACTTCTCGGTGTTCCGGCCTGGCCTGCTCGAAGGCCTGCTTCCCGGGCTGATCCCCGGGGTCGGCGCGGGAGTGGTAGACGACAGCCTTCGCATCGCTGGCGACCGCATCGTGGAGGCCATCCGGGGACTCGACCCCTACGCCCGTGACGGTCTCCAGAGTCACCTCGTCGCCAGTCGTCCCGAGGAGTTCCCCTGGTACGGCGACATCGGCTTTCGCTTCGGGTTTTCGGGTCGCGGCTTCGACGGAGACGTCGTCGTCTTCTGGCACCAGAACGACGCACCGGCGATCCGGATCCACGACGGCATTCGACGCCCTCTCCTCGAGAAGCGCCTCCCCAACACCCGCGAAGCGACCCAGTTGACGAACCCGGGCACCAAGCTGGTTGAGAGCGAGTACCGCCGCTCGCTGCTCGCCGGCGCCGACCTCAGCGTGGCCCTGGGCGGCATGGTCTTGAGCGCCGAGGCTGGCGTCGAGACCGAGACGGTGCACTACACCCGGGAGCTTCTGCCCTACTGGTCGCCCGAAGTGCAGTACGCGGTCTCCCTGCGCTACACCTACGGCACGGTGGTCGGAGTCGACCTGGAGTTCAGCCATGACATTCTGGTCACACCGGACGAGGACACCCTCATCGATCGGGCCCACGACCTCCGCATCGCCTTGGTGGCCGAGGTCCGCCTCTTCCGGGATCACCTCCACCTCGGACTCGCCGGATCCTGGGACCCAATGCAGGGCGACCTCTACCTGAACCCGCGGCTGACCTTGGTGGTCGAGGACCAGCTGGATCTTCAGCTTGGCCTGCAGATCTTCGAGGGTTTTGGACCCGACATTGAGGCGGATTTGGACTCGATCGTGAGCTACCAAGGTGGCCTCGTCGGGCTGTACCGAGAGAATGACTATGCCTACGCATCGGTGGATTGGAGCTTCTAGAATCGTGCGACTCCTTCTGGATGTCCTGGGCGGTCCGCCCCGCGGCTGGGCGGTCCCCGTCCTTGCCCTGGGCCTCGGACTCTTGGTTGCCGTCCTTGGCCCCAGGCCGGCAGTGGCCCAGGGCCCTGTAGCCACTCCTCGGCCGCAAGCCCAGCGTCCGGGAAACCTCGCTCCTCACGAGCTAGTCGACCCCATCGATGGCAGCCACTTTCAGGTGACGGTGGTTACGAGCAGCAACGGGCTGGGCGGCTACGACGCTGACGGGTGCACCTATGCTCGCGGTCTCCAGGCCCGTGGCTTCGCGATTGGGACCTCGCCGACCACGGGCTTTACCGCTCCCCTCGGGGGATTTCTTCGCAGCATCCCCAAGGCCAAGAAGGGCGAAGTACTGCTCCTTCTTGCCGCTCAGGGCACCCCTGAAACACTCGCAGCCCGGCCGGTCTCCGAGCGCTACGCCCTTGCCGCGGAGCTGGCGGAGTTTCTGGGCGACTCGTCCTACGTCGTCGGGGAGCTCTACCTCCAGGGCGCCTGGACCGTTCGCGACAGCATCGTCGGGTTCTTGCCGGGGGTCCAAGGGGCTTCGGACGCTTGGTCCAAGCTCAGTGAAGTTGTCTCCCAGGCGCGGCAGCTGAGCGACACCCGCGCCCGGACCGTGGCCCTCTTCGACCTCGCCCGGCTCGCGCATCGCGGCGGCTTTGTCGTAGAGCGGGACGACTTCCTTGCTCTTCTCGATACCTTCGAAGACGCCGGCCTGGGCGCGATGGAGAAGCGGGAGGAATTCAAGCGACGGGTGGGAGTCGAGGGGAGGCTTCTCGAGGAGGCGCGCCGTTCCTTTCTCGCGGGCCTTGATGCTGGCGATGGGGTACTTGAAGAGCAGGCCCACTACAGGTACTTAGTGGCGGAGATCGGCCGCCGACGCGGTGAACTGGCCGAGGCGGAGAACCTCTTGGAGGGGCTCTTGCTGCAAGGGAAGGCCAGTCCCGAGACGGAGGTTTCGATACGCGACGTCGCTGCGGTCTTGAAGGTACAAGCCCGAAGTAAACCGACTGGGGACGAGGCGTCGCCCCGTCCAGAGACCCCCTGAGGAGTTGCTGTGCCTCCCTTGATTCGAGCCCTCCGACCGAAGCAGTGGACCAAGAACGGCTTGTTGTTTGCCGCCATCTTGTTCGCTGAGCAGTACACCGATCCCGCCGCAGTAGTCTCGGTACTCATTGGTACGGCGCTGTTCTGCGGCTTGTCGTCGGCGGGCTACCTCCTCAACGATCTCAAAGACGTCGAGGCCGACCGAGCGCATCCGAAGAAGAAGCACCGACCGATCGCCTCGGGTGAGATCTCTGAAAGAGCGGCTAAGACGGTGGCAGTGCTGCTGGTTGTGGGCGGCCTTGGCGGAGCCTTCCAGCTCAACCCCGGTTTCGGATGGACCGCGCTCGCCTACCTCTGCGTGACCGTCAGTTACACGCTCCTCTTCAAGCACGTCGTCATCCTCGACGTCATGCTCATCGCCTCGGGGTTCTTGCTGCGGGCGGTGGCCGGGGCCGAGGCGATCCCCGTCGAGAGCTCGTCCTGGTTCCTCTGCTGCACAGGCTTTGGCGCCCTCTTCTTGGGTCTGAGCAAGCGCTTGGCCGAAATCCGTCTCCTCAAAGCAGGAGCCGGAGATCATCGGAAGATCCTCGAGGAGTACAGCGAAGCCCTCTTGGGTCAGCTCATCGCCATCGTCGTGGCCTGTACGCTGATCTCCTACGCCCTCTACACCTTCACCGCGGGCCACCCTCAGGAGTTGATGCTGTCCATCCCCTTCGTCATCTACGGGATGTTCCGCTACCTCTTCATCGTGGCGCAAAAGGGGGAGGGCGGAGAGCCCGAAAACACGCTACTGCGGGACCGTCCCCTTCAGCTGGCGATCGTCCTATTTGCGGTGGTCGTCCTCCTCGCGCTTCGGTTTGGGACCCTGGTCTAGCCTTCATTCTGCTCGTCCGCGGGGCGCCTTGATCGCCCCGTTTGGACGCCGGTCTTTTGGCCCTTCGACGCCCTGCTCTGACGGGCAGGATCCTGCCCGATCTCTTCGGCACGGGGCTCGCACATACGAGGGGACATGCGCCCCACACCCCCCTCACTCAGAGCCCCAGATTCTGCGACAGAGTTCGCGAACTGGCCTAGTGTGAGGGAAGCGGAAGAGGAGGGTTCCCCCTCGACGGGCGAGTGCAATTCCCAGTCTCCCACCCCTTCCGAGCCCGGCTCGGTCTACCGGAGTGTCCCCATGACCCGCACCCTCTTCTCCGCCTCTCTTCTCCTTGTGTCTGCCGCCCTGGCGGTGGGCTGCGCCCCGGAGCGCGACGACATCGCTCCCGACGCCATCGGTGAATCCCGGATGGCCGTACTCGCTTCGGACGACGCAGGAACCTGGGACATCCAGATCATGGATCTGAGTGGCAACGCGCTGGACAGCATCGACGCCAACCTCATCGAGCCGGTCGGCCTGAGCCGCCGCAACGACGGCACCTTCCTGGTTAGCGACGGCTCGAGCATTCAGCTGGTCGAGCCCAGCGGCGAGGTCTCCATCTTCAACCAGGAGCCCATGCCCTCGGTCGTGTACCGAATGACGATCACCGACGACGACGAGGTCACCGTCGCCGAGGAATACGACGTCACCAAGTTGGACGAAAACGGCGAGCTGCTCTCGCACACCACCGTGCCCGGCGACTTCTGCTGGATGGACGCAGCGCCTGGCGTGGACGTCAATGGCGACACCGCTCTCCTGGACATCTTCGGGCCAACGATTGCGACCTGGGACTCTGAGTCTGGCACCTTCGAGACGGTTGCGACCGGCGTAGGAAGCGGCACCTCCATCCTCGGCAAGGACGAGGGCGGAAACTTCTACGCCGCCAGCAACTGGGACGACGGCGTGTGGATGGCCAGCCCTTCGGGCGAGGTTCAGTCCCTGGGCCGGCTCGGTTCGCTCGGCATGAACGTCTGGGCCGTCGCCGCCCTGGAGCCTGTGAGTCACGACGCCGTCTACGCTTTGTACGACGGTGCCGAAGGCTCGGGCATCATCGAGCTGGACTCCCGCGGTCAGATGGAAGAGGTCCTCAACTCGGACACCGCCATTTGGCGCGACCTCGTTGTCTTCTAAACACTCTTGAAGGACGCTTTCGTCCGCGCGCAAGACAAGGAGGCCTCGGGTACCCCCCGGGGCCTTCTTGTTTTTGGTTTATCCTTCTTCGCCACGTACCCCTTGGACGGTCGCCACTCATGCACATCTTGGACGAGCTCGAAGCCCGCGGATTCATCAAGGATCTGACCGATCCCGACGGCCTGAGGGCCCGGATGGACGAGGGGCCGATAACGTTCTATTGCGGCTACGACCCCACCAACACCTCGCTGACGGCGGGCAACCTCGTGCCCGTCATGCTGCAGGCGTTCTTGCAGCGGGCGGGTCACAAGCCGATCGTGGTGCTGGGAGGCGGCACGGCCCTGATTGGGGATCCCTCAGGCAAGAACAGCACCCGGGCCGTGTTGGGGCTGGAGGAGATCCAAAGCAATCTCGCCTCGCAGCGACCTCAGTTCGGGACCTTCTTGCGGCTCGCTGAGGACGATCCGGCCACGGGGGCCGTTCTGGTCAACAACGCCGAGTGGCTGTGTGAGCTGGACTACATCGGCTTCTTGCGGGACGTAGGCTCCCACTTCTCCGTCAACGAGATGGTTAAGGTCGACACCTACGCCACCCGCCTGAACAACGAGCAGCACCTGAGCTTCGTCGAGTTCAACTACCGCCTTGTCCAGGCCTACGACTTCCTCCACCTCTTCCGGGAGCAGGGCTGCCAGATGCAGGTAGGCGGCTCCGATCAGTGGGGGAACTGCGTGGCCGGTACGGAGCTCATCCGCAAAGCGGAGGGCGCTAAGGCCTGGGTCTTGACGACCCCGCTGCTCACCACGGCGACCGGCCAGAAAATGGGCAAGACCGAGCGCGGAGCTGTCTGGCTCGATCCGCAGCGGACCTCGCCCTTTGACTACTTTCAGTACTGGATCAACGTCGACGATCGGGACGTCGGACGCTTCTTGCGGCTCTTCACCTTCTTGGCTCTGGATGCCATCGAGGCCTTGGAAGCGGCCGAAGGCACCGCGCTCATCCGGTCCAAGGCGGTACTCGCCTGGCAGGCCACGGCGCTGTGCCACGGAGAAGAGGCGGCGAGTAAAGCGCTAGTGACCTCCATGCTGCTCTTTGGTTTGGACCGCCACCTGAGCTTCGACGCCGTCGTGCCCGGGGGAACCCCACCGCAGCCGGACATCCCTAGGGCCGAGATCCCGCGAGCGGACCTGGAGGCAGGTGTGCCCGTCTTCAAGCTGTTTGTTGCTGCAGGGCTTGCCTCCTCGGGGAAGCAGGCCAAGGGACTTGCCCAGCAGGGAGGCGCTTCGATCAATGGCGAGGTCCACTCCGACCCCTTTGCCTCGGTGGACGCAACCGCGCTGCGGGAAGACGGCACCCTCTTGCTGCGGGCCGGCAAGAAGAAGTTTTGCCTGGTGGTGCTGACCTAGATCTGGCGGCGCGGTTCCCGGCCCTGCGTCTAGGGTTACTTCGGTCCTTGGGGAGCCTCGGGGCTCGCTACGCGGCCCAGGAAGAGGGCATCGCGCAAGTCCTTCAGTGGGATGGTGACGTTTCCAAAGGACGCCTCGCCGTAGCAGGGGCTTGAGCCGTTGACGTCCAGGGTTTGCTGCGAGCCGTCCTTGAGCGTGACGATGGCGTGGAGGTCGGTGCCCTCGCCACGATCGAAGTTCACCTTGGCGATCTTGTCGAAGGGCACGCTGACCTTGGCTTTGCCGAGCGTTCCGCTGAGGTAGATGTGCCCGTCGATCGAGGCGCTTGTGACCTCAAAGACGGTTAGATCGGTGTCGGTGACTCGCATGCGGTAGTTCAGGGCGGGGATGGGGATGCGAAGGGTCGGTGCATCTTCCCCAAAGGCATCCATGGCCTCGCCGGCCTGGGGTCCCGTCAACAGCAGGACTGCGGCGGCAACGACGCCGATGGCCAGGGTGGCGGGGCGGGCCCACAGTTGGGGTTGTCGGATGCTCAAGGCACCTATGCTATCAACGGGACGTGCAGATCATCTACGGCTACCGTGATCTCGAGGCCGCGCTCGGACCGGTCGTCATGACGCTGGGCACCTACGATGGGCTTCACTTGGGCCATGCTGCCATCATCGAGCGGGTCCTGAAGCGTGCCCGCAAGCTGGAGAGCAAGGCGCTGGTCTATTCCTTCTATCCTCCCCCTTGGAGGGTGCTGGGCCGGGCGA
>CAZQTQ010000039.1:0-1317 GCA_964596025.1 uncultured Rickettsiales bacterium | reverse complement strand
CAAGATCGACCTGCTGCATCGGATGGGCGTCGACTACCTCGTGACTGAGGAGTTCACGCCCGAACTTCAGGCGATGAGTCACACCGCCTTTGCCGAGGAGGTCCTGCGGGAACGCATCGCGCCCGGGGAGATCCACGTGGGGTACGACTTTCACTTCGGCCAGGACCGGCTCGGGGATTGGACCTACCTGCGTTCCTTTTTTGCAGATTCGGGCTGCCAAATCCGGCCTCATGGCGCTGTCCGCGTGGACGGCCAAATCGTGGGCTGCACCCGGGTCCGTGAGTTGGTCTGCGGGGGCGAGGTCAAGGCGGCCAGCGCGCTCTTGGGCCGCTTCCACTTCGTGCGGGGCACCGTCGTGCGGGGCCGGGGACGCGGCCGAACCCTCGGCTTCCCGACAGCTAATGTGGCCCCCACCACCGAACTCGTTCCTTCGTCGGGTGTCTACGCCGTGCAACTGCAGGTGGCGGGAGAGGACAGTCCGCGGAACGGGATCGCCAACCTGGGCTTCCGGCCGACCTTCGCTGAGAAGGAGTTTGCGATTGAGGTGCACCTGTTCGAGGCCGACGAGGATCTCTACGGCAAGCGGGTCAAGGTCCGCTTTATCCAGCGCGTCCGCGACGAACGGAAGTTCGACTCACTGGAGTCACTTGTCAGCCAGATTCACCGAGATGTCGATCACGTCCGAGGTCTTCTGCCTTATGCTCCCTCTGCAAAGGGCGAGATCACCTGGGATCCGAAACCGGACCGCGTGAGCTGAGGGCTTGGCATGAGCGAAGTCGAAGAAGTTACAAAGAAGCCGCGATCTGTCGACGACACGGTCGGCGACCCCCACCAAATCGTCACCGGTGGCTACGCCACGGTGGGGCGCTACGGGGTCATTGGTGACCCCGTGGCTCACAGTCGCTCCCCGGAGTTGCACAATCGCTGGTTCGAGGAAGCGGAGATCCCGGGCTCCTATGAGCGGGTCCTCGTCAGCCCGGAGGACTTGATTCGCCGGGGACCGTCCTTGCCCTTTGAGTTTGCGGGACTGAACATCACCGCGCCTCACAAGGTCGATATCTTGGGCTACGTGGACCGCGTCGACGAGAGCGCCCAGGAGGCGGGGGCGGCCAACGTTCTCTATCGCGACGAGGACAAGGCCTGGACGGCGGGCAACACGGACGGCGAAGGCTTTGTACGTGCCATCGAGGAGGCGCTTGGCGAGACCATCATGGCCAAGGACGTCGTACTGGTTGGCGCTGGCGGCGCGGCCAGGGCGGTTGGGGCGCGGCTCGTGCGGGGCGGGGTCGAGCGGATTCCGTGGGCGTGGGCGGCGAA
>CAZQTQ010000038.1:10942-17649 GCA_964596025.1 uncultured Rickettsiales bacterium | reverse complement strand
GTGGGAACGGGGAAGACCCACCTCGTAGTTGGCATCTTTCGGGAGCTCACCTTGCACAAGGGAGCCGGCTGCCGCTTCGTGGACTACGGCAACCTCCTTCAGGACCTCAAGCGGTCTTTCAGCAGCCGGGAAGGCGATGCCGCTGTGATGCTCCCGCTTGTCGAGGTGGACCTCTTGGTCATCGATGAACTGGGCAAGGGCCGCAACACCGACTGGGAAGAGACCGTCCTCGATGACCTCATCAGCAGGCGCTACAACGCGGGGCGCATCACGCTGTGTACCACCAACTACATGCCCCACGACACGCCGGCTGGCGCGGCTACGGGGCTGAACCCGGCCTATGAGGCCAGGAGTCGCGGCCAGAGAGCTTCCGGCCCCTCGCTGCAGGAGCGGGTAGGGGAGCGCATCTTCAGCCGTCTCTGCGAAATGTGCGAGTTTGTAGGGGTTGCCGGTGAGGACTACCGAAGGACCTCGCTTGGTGTCTCCCGGCTCTGAACCCTTGGGAGCGTTGCCGACGGTCCGGCGCCACCAGCAGGCCCCTGGGAACCGTGCAATAATCGGGGCTTCCAGCCCCCATTGAGAGGATCTGTTCAGTGCATTCTGGAGATACGGTTCACAACATCCAGCTTGCCCCAGATCTGGACGGGGAGGCTTCTCCGCATCTAATCACCGAGCTTGAGTTCCTGTTTCGGCACGAGGGCGTTGAGCGCCGGCACACGGCGGTCAGCATTTCGGTGGCGGGGATCTTCGTCGAGAGTGCGAACCACTTGGCGCTCGGGACCCTTGTCCAGGGAGTCGCCAACCTGCCCGACGGAGCGTTCCAGGCCCTCTTTGTCGTCGAGCGCGTCGTGATGCCCGAAGAGTCGGCCTTTGTGGGCGGCCTGCCGGGTATGGGTTTGCGGTTCTTTCTCCTGAACGACAACTTGAAGGAGCAGTGGGAGACCTTCATCGACCAGGTGCGGACGGGCAGCGCGGAGATACCGCCCGATCCGGCGGCCAAGGAACACTACGCCGACTCTCCAGTGCGCCTCACCCGGCGTGACAACACCCGCCGCAGGGGCCGCATCCGCGTGCGAGTTCGCCACGGAGAGCGACTGGTCGACTACTTCACCGAGAACGTGTCGGAAGGCGGAATGTTCATCAAGACGGCGCAGCCCTTGGAACGTGGAGAGCGCATCTCGATTTTCCTCTGCCATCCGGTGTCGGAACGAGAGTTCCCGCTGGAAGCGATTGTTCGCTGGGTGCGGGGTGATGGTCCTGAAGAGAGCCTGGGGATGGGTGTGCAAATCCTCGAGAAGGACGAAGAGGCCCGTACCAGCTTCCTCCGGTTCATGAACGAGGGGTGACCCCTCTCGGGGTTGGGATCTGCTGGCTGTAGGCCAGTGTGGCCCTAGCGACAGCCCATCGCGTCGAGTTTGGGGGCTGAGTACAGGTAGTTGCCCAGAATCTTGGGTCCGTAAGTCATCCCCTCTTTGATCTGACGCTTCTTCTCGCTGTTGGCCTCGTTCATCCAGAGCTCCATCCCTCCGCCATAGACCTCGGGGTAGGACAGGGCTGCTTCTTTTTTCTTGGCGTAGCGTTTCATAGCCGCCCTGATCCAACGCTGGACCTCGCCTTCGCCTTGGTTGTAGGCGGTCATGGCGAGCAGCAAGGCGTCCATGTCGCGGAAGCCCTTGCTCCTGTACTTACTGTCCAGGGTTTCCAGCCAGCTAAAGGCGGCTTTGGTTGACCACTCCCAGTCGGTACGGGGGTCGCGTGGGTCGAGGCGTTTGGGGTAGCTGGGATTGGTCTCCCCCTTGTAGAAGTGTCGCTTGTAGTCGGAGCGAATCAGCGCCGGGCATTTGGCCAGCATCCCGTAGTAGCCCCCGAACTGACGGCTCTTGTTGATCAGCCATTTGTTGTGGCCCGTCCAGTCGTAGTTCGGGATGTTGGCTTGGGTGGCGTCGACCTTGCGGAAGGCTTCGGACGCCGTAGCGCGGGTGAACTGCATCATGCCGCGTGGACCGGTAAAGCTGACAGCGAGCTCGCACCACAGGGACTCGACAAAGGGGATGAAGCTGTAGGCCTCGTGGAGGCCATACCGGTTCACCTCCTGTTGTACGAGGTCCATTCGCTCTTTGTCCTTGGTAGGACTGCAGACCCGGTCCAGGGTGTTTTGCAGGAGAGTCCGGTTTCGCCGGGCCGCGTTGAGTGGTCCCGAGAGGAGCGAGGCCATGCTGACCATGGTCCGGTTCGGCATGGGGTAGGTGCGTTCGGGGGCCAGTGACTCGTCGCCCTCGCCAAATCGGGTCAAGATCTCGTTGGCTGCGACCAGGGTGCCTTGATCCACGCCCTCGCTGCTGCCGCAGCCGCACTGACGGTTGAGTTCTTCAAGCTCGTGGCGGGCTTGGGTTGCCTGCTTCTCGGCGAGGACCGCAGCCTTCTCCCGACTCTCTGCGACCTCTTGGCCTTCGACTGCGTTGAGCTTGGCCTTGATCTGCATAAAGTAGCCACCGCCGATCGCGATCGCACCGGCACCGATGGCCATGATCTTGCCGGCCTTGCCGGCGATCATCTTGATCAGGCCGAACCAGTACTTGACGCGGGCGGCCTTCTTGCGCCAGCCAGCGAACTTCTTGTACTGCTTGCGGTACCAGAGGAGGTACTTCTGCCAGGGGTTCAGTCCTTCGTACTCGTCGACCTCTTCCTCGAACAGATACTCGTCGTCGGCGGCGCTGCCGCCCCGCTTGGGCTTCTTGGCGGAGCTGACCGTCCAGTCCGCCACGTCGTCCATGATGATTTCGGCTTCGGTCGCGTACTCGAAGCGCAGGCGCACGCCCTGGGGCTTCTTGGTGCCGAAAACGAGGATGTCGCCTACATTCAGCTCGGCGACGTCTCCATCGTCCATCTTGCTCCCTTGGAGCCAGACGGGTCCGGCGACGACCTCCATCTCGACGTAGTCGGCTTGACGGAAGACCTTGGCCCTTACGTGGCGTCGGCTCTTGGGGAGATCGATAAGAAGATTGTCGCCGCGGCTGGGGTCGGCGCCAATCTGGATGGTCTGGGTATCGAAGTCGTAAGGACGGATGTCCTGACCGTCTTCGACGAGAGTAAAGCGAATACGGTCCATAGTCCTCAACCGACTTCGGGGTTTGTCGTTCCCAGGGCTGTTGTCGGGAAGGAAGCCCCCGTGATATCAATGGAAGTCTGAATGCGGCCCGGTTGCTTGTCAATTGTCCGGACCGGACCCAGCCAGGGAGACGGCCCGTCGGGCCGGCGCCGCGGAGAGACACCGGTCCGATGAGCAGCAGTGAAGAAGACCCCATCTTCGAAGCGATTGACACCCTGGCGGGTAAGGGCACGGTGCAAGTGCCTAAACATCACCACTACATTGGGACGATTTCCGAAAATGACATCGGCAAGGAGATGCCCTGCATCTACTTGGACATCGAGGTCGCCAGCGCGCTGCAGAGCGAAGCCCAGCGCTCCATCGCCACCGATAAGGAGGTGGCTGGAATTCTTCTGGGTACGACGTCTCCCGACACCCAGGTAATCAAGGTCAGTCACATCGCCATCGCTCGCGACGAGGACAGCTCGCCGGTCCACTTCAAGTTTACCTATTCGGTTTGGGATGACCTCATCGACCAGATGGAGGAGATGAGCCGGAAGGTGGGTCACGAGCTCTTGTTGCTCGGTTGGTACCACACCCATCCGAACATGGCGGTCTTCCTGAGCCGCTACGACCTTCGAACCCACCGCGATTTTCACCGGCCCTACCAGTTCGCGCTGGTTCTCGCGCCTAGGTCGGGAACCCCCCGTACTCAAGTCGGGTTCTTCGTCAACCGGAATGAAGGTACGCCCTTGCTCCCAGGACTGCGCCTCTTCGGGGCCCTGCCCAACCGAAAGGAGGTGGCATCTCGGCTGCCATGGAACTTTCAAGACTTAGAGGCGGATGGGGTCTACGAAGGAGAAGGGGATGACGACGACGTTGCCGACGGCGATTCGGCGGATGACCGCACCGAGATCGACACCAGGCCAGTTGTGCACCAGCTGGGCGTGGTGCGCCGCGAAGCACCTGAGTGGCTGACTCTCGGGTATGACCCTGCCGAAGGCTGCGTACTTCCCATTCTCGAGAAGATGGCGGCTGCCGTGGTCGCGGACCGTTCGGATCGGATGGGCGTACTCCTTGGAACCAAGAACAAGAAGAACCACATCACCATCACGCGGGTGCGCTTTTTGGGCTCGCTGAGTGCGGATGCGTCCAATGAGCGCCAGGAGCTGGTCACCACCTTGGGTTTCATGGCCAACAACTTCCCGGCCCACGAGGACCCGAAGATCCTAGGCCTCGTTCGCCTCGTGGCCCCGCACCGCTTCAAGACTGGCGATTCCTTTGCCCCCCTCGAGAACAATATTCGCATCACGGAACTGCTACGCGAGGTTGGCTACGACACCGAGCAGGCACCGTTCCAGGTTGGCCTGGTCCTCTACCCCGGTTTTGAGTCGGACTGCATCCGCTTCCAGGTCTTTGCCCAGCACAAGGCCAGCCGGCCGGTCCCTCTTATGTCCCTGCAGGCGCTGGCGCCCGCCAGCAGGCAACCCAACGAGTACTACGACTCCGTTGAAGGCGAGGTCTTTGAGGTCGAAGAGGTGCCTGAGTGCAGCTTGAACCTCCCGGGGCTGGGTGACGGGGCAGGGCAGGGGCCGCCTACCCAGGTGTCGAAGCCTCTCCCCCGAACCGAGTCGTCTGAGTTCCCGTCTCGTGCCCTCCAAACGGGCTCGGGAATCGACTGGGACGAGCCCCTTCCCGACGAAGAGGCCGGCGCAGAGCCAGAGGCTGGCAGGAGGGGGCCCCAAACCCTTATAGGCATCTGCCTTGTGCTGGTTCTTCTCGTGGTGGGAGCACTGGTGGTGGTCTCGCAGCGAACGGAGCAGGTCGTCAAGCAGGCCGAGGAGGCTTCGATTGGCGGGGCCGAGCTGGAGGAACTGCTCGCGATCGCCGGAGAACCCTACGAGTACAGCTTGGTGGGCTGCGGCTCGGAATGGACCCCTGGCGAGGTCTGCCGGCCCTTCGGGTCGGGGACTTCGGGCCGGGTCGAACTCGTGCGAGTACAGCGCCTGCCTGCCTATACCGAGGCGACGATCCAGCCGATAGAAGCCTGGCTTCTTCCGAGGGACCACCGCCCCCGACTTAGGCTGCACCGAAATGACTTGGGGGATGGTCAGTACTCCTTCTCGGTGCACGACTCCGAGGACGGTTGGACTGGAGTCTGGGAGGATGGGGGCGAGTTTGCGGGTCGTGTGGTCTTGCTGCCGCGCGGGGCGGAACTCCTGATCGAGGACGAGCTCTCCGCCCTTCGACGCCACGAGGATCTGGAGTTCTCCGGCCCAGCGTCGCTTCCGGTCGAGGTTGCGGCCGGAAGGGGGGCGGGCGAAGCCCAGCGGCCTAGAGCGTCGACCCGGCGCGCGGGCAGTGCCTGGATTTGGAAGAGCGGAGCCACGGCGCAGAAGGTGTCCTACGATGTTAGCCGGCAGAACTTCGCCGGGCCCCTATTGGCTTCAGGGAGCGAGGACCCGTCTGGCGAATGGGAGTTCAGCTACCGGGAGCGAAAGCTTGGTGGAGCCTTGCTGAGCTACCGCGTCTCCGGACTGGCGGCCGAAATGAGCAAGGTGGACCTCGGCCGGGAGGTGACCGACCTCATGCGGACCCCGGATGTCATCAAGAGCCTTGAGCGCATGGCTGCGGTCACCGATGCGGTTGTTTACGTGCGAGTTCAGCCCCCCGGCGGTTCCGGGCACTTGGACCTTCAGGTGCCCCTCAGCGGGGCAGCTGCGTCGTCGTCGGTCCGTCACAAGGTCTGCATCATGCTGGGACTGGGCGGAGGCGAGAGCGCCGAGGGTACGGCTCGGGTGGGTGCAGAAGCGGAGATGCGGCCTTCCTTTGC
This sequence comes from uncultured Rickettsiales bacterium, assembly GCA_964596025.1. Classification (GTDB taxonomy): domain Bacteria; phylum Myxococcota_A; class UBA796; order UBA9615; family UBA9615; genus CAZQTQ01. The sequence continues at coordinate 11,728 of CAZQTQ010000038.1, read as the reverse complement.
TCCGGGAGAGTGTACCGATGGTGGTGGCACCGCTCGGTGGTCTCCGGCGACCTTTGGGCCGGGTCCGGCTCAGCTCGAGTGGGTCAGTCTGGGGAGCACGGCGGGCTACGAGGCGGCGAAGGGGAAGATGCAGATCTCCAACCTGGGCTCTGGCTGGAGTCGCGGCGCAGCGAAATGTCTGGCAATTACCGTCCACGTGGGCAACGGGGGCTGGCAGGCCAAGGCGCCGACGGTTCGGCCTCTGTACGAACTTCGGGACGGGCGCTGCCAGTAACAGGCGGCGGCGGGCTGCGGGGTCGTTAGCGGAGGGTCAGGATCCGCGCGTTCTGAATCCGCTCTTCGGTGAGGATTCGGCGGACTACGCGGCGGAGCACTTCGTTCATGTCGCGGCGAGGCTTGGTCTCTTCGGCCGGGCTGGCGACTTTCGCTCCGCCACCAGGGCCACCCTCATGAATGCCGGACTCAATCCTGCGGTTGATGACCTCGTGGGCCATGCGTTCGACTTCCTTGCGGTGGACGACAGGGGCTGGGGCGGAGATTGCTGTTAGCTCGGCGACCTCCTTGCGGACGATCTCCTCCAACTCCTTGCGGTTGATGCCGTCGGCCTCCCGGGACAAGCCGCTGGCGCGTCGCTCCATGCGGGTGACGGCTGAGGACGATCGGGAGACGGAACCCGAACTTGGGATCCCGACTCCGTCGAAACTGACTCCGCCGCTTCCCACGCCGCCGCCCACGGGTCCGGCCAGCGGGGCGCTCGACGACGGGGTCCCCGGTGTCGCCTTGGGC
>CAZQTQ010000038.1:9841-10932 GCA_964596025.1 uncultured Rickettsiales bacterium | reverse complement strand
TTGGGCAGGATGTCTTCGCTGTGACGCCGACGGCTGAGTCGACCAGGCGCCTTGGAAGCGCTGCGTCGTACACCTGTTCGTCGTCCGCTCGTCTCTGCGGTGGTCGCCGTCGACTCCAAGCTGGGCAGGTCGGACAGGGCAGCTAAGGGCGCTGAGGATCGGGCCACGCCCGGACCCGAGGGCCCAGCAATCGGGGCGGAACCTCGGGCGGGCCCGCGCTGCTGTCGCCCGAGTCGGCTGAGGTCACCGGAGCCCAGATCGGCAGCTCGGGCTGCCCAAGCCGGCGGTGCGAGCAGGGAGGAGCCGCTGGAAGGAAGCGTCGAGGACCACCGTGCAGCGAGGGCTGAGGAGCCGGGCAGCGCAGCGCTGGGGCCGGCATCCGTGGCACCGCCTCGAGCGAGAGCACGTGTAACCGAGGTCGGTCCGGCGGTGAGGCCTGAGCTGGGGACGCCCTCGATCGAGCCCCAGTTGGCTTCGGCCGCGACCAACTCGGGGGAGCTGGCCCAGCCTATCGTGGCACGAGCCTCGCCCCGGTCGGCGGCCGCTGCGAGGCTGGGTCCGGCGCTTCGTCGGCCCCGAGTCTCCTCGTGGGTCTGGCCCTCGTCGTCGTCCAGGAAGGGCATTTGGGGGAGGACGTCGTCGAAGCGATCGGCGCTGCGTGTCAGCGGTCGGGCGCGGAAGTCGGGTGCGGCCTGTCGGGCCATGCCGGCCCGTAGTGCGGTGGAGGCTGCGAAGGGACCGCTTCGGGTTAGCGGTCGGGCGCGGAAGCCGGGTGGGGCCTGTTGCGCCATGCCGGCCCGTAGTGCGGTGGAGGCTGCGAAGGGCCCGCTGCTGGCCGCCCGCTGCAGGCTGCGACTCAGCGGGGAGCGACTCGCGGAGCGGGCCGCGGTGACCGCGGTGGAGGGGGTCGCGGAGCCGGCCGGTCCGGCGCGAAGGGCGGTGGAGCCTTGGGCGAGCCCTGGAGCTGCAGCACGCAGAGCGCTCGCACCTGGGAGCCCAGCGGCGGGAGGCCGGCCCCCGGGGGGCCCGCTGTCCGGCCGTTGTCCGAAGCTATGGGGCGGTGCGGAGGCGTCTGTAGCTGCCAATCCGTC
>CAZQTQ010000038.1:9461-9831 GCA_964596025.1 uncultured Rickettsiales bacterium | reverse complement strand
TCGGCGGTGACGAGGTCACTGGAGTCGAAGCCACTGGCCCTCCGTCGGGCGGGGCGGGTACCGAGGGCTCCGGCCACGGAGAGGGAGCGGGCGAGACTGCGTCCCGAAGGCTGCCCGGCGCCCGGGTCGCCGAAACGGGCGAGGGCCCGGGCGGTCGGCGCGCCCAGGTAGCGGGTGCTGGGGCCGGCACTGGTCGGTGCAGCGGCCTCGCTTCGAGCCAGGGCCCGGGCGGTAGGAGCAACGCTGCGGGCGGCAGGCCTTGCCGGAGGAGTCGCTCCTTGGGCCAGCAGTGCAGTGGAAGTGCTTGGGGTTCCCGGGGCCACGGGGCCAGCCGTGGGTGCGCCGAGGTAGGGCGTCGCCGCTGGTTGGC
>CAZQTQ010000038.1:0-9451 GCA_964596025.1 uncultured Rickettsiales bacterium | reverse complement strand
AAGTCCCGGGCCGGTGGACGGTCGGCCGCTAGCGACCGGGTCCTGGCCACGGCTTGGGCGTCCTCGGTGTGTCGGTTCGGAATCAAGTGTCGTGGCGGCCGTTTCGCCTGAAGGAGGGCCGGCCAGCGTCGGGACCTCGAGGTCGGGCTGGGACCACAGCTGTCGCCGGGCTGCAGGAGCCGTGGAAGCCTGGGGACGGGGGATGGGTTGGGCTTGCGACCGTCCGAAGCTGCGCGACAGGGGAGTCGAGGGCCCAGCGAGGGGGGCTGTGGCCTCCACGCCGCGGGCCCAAGCGCGGGCGACCGGGGCGCTGGACTTGGTCGGTCCTAGCCCAACCGCCCGGGCAATGCTCTGCGGGGCTCGGGCTCCTCGCGAGAGGGGGGTCTTAGAGCTCTCCGCTGCGGCCGACGCAGCGGGACCTGGCCGACGTGATCGGGCCAGGGTTGCCGAGGAGGGGACGGCGGAAACCCCGCCGGACTCCGTGGAAGCTGCCTCTGGCTCCGGGAGGGCGAGGACCATGTCCGCCACTCCCGACTGGAGGAGAGAGCGGCTGGCGCGAGTTGGAGGCTGGGTGCCGCGGGGAGCGCTGGCCGCCGGCAGAGTGGTCAGGCCGAAGCTCCCGCCTTCGGATCGGGCGGTCAGGCGCGAGAGCCCGCGAGGCCCGCGGGCCGTGAGGGCCGAGGCTCGCGCCAGGCTGCGCTCCTGGGCCCGAGCGATGCCAGTGCGGGTCGCTCGCTGGACCGCCTGCCCCGCGGCGGTGCTGGGCCCTGCGGTGATGCCCGAGGGCTGCGAGGGAGCGGTGCGGGAGGGAAGGGCAGCCGGTGTAGCAGCAGGGGCTTGGGCCTCAGCTCTTGGGCCAGGGTCCTGGTCCCGGGTGCCGCGTCTTGGGGAGGCTGCCCCATCGATGCGTTCGACCTCGTCCTCGACCAGGCGTGAGGGCAGCTCAGCGACGTCGAGGTCGGGTTGAGACCAGTGGTGGCGGGCCTGGGTGACGGCTCTGGAGACCGAGAAGCCGCGGCCGCTGGGACGAGCGTCGCCGCGCGAAACGGCCCGGGCGGCGCTGCCGGGGACGCGGCCCTCGGTGCGGGCGAGGCTCAGACTGCCGACTGCGGACCCGGCCCGCGCAGCTGCACGGGCGAGCGGGGCCACAGAGCGGGAAATGGAGCGGCTGCGGGCTGCAGTCCGGGGCGCGGTGACCGCCGTGGATGCGGGCGGCTCGAAGCCAGCAAAGGCGGCAGCAGTGCGGGAGAGGGGGCGACCGATGGCTGCGGGTCCGCGACGGGAGGCCAGTGCATCGGCTGCTGGCTCGGCAAAACCGGGTTCGGCGGTTGCGAACGGTGCCGCGAACGTGGGACCTGGCTGGAAGGGGGCCATGGGGTCGGCGGCGGGCTGAGCCGGAAGGGCGGCGTACTCGAGTGCTGGCGGGGAGACTCCGCTGGCGCGGCTGCGGGCCCCAGCACGACTGCGGGCGACCGGAGCCGAGCCCGGGACACCGGCAAAAGCGCCCCAACCCTGAACGATGGGAGCGGGGAGGTAGGCCCGCCTTCGGACGGGCGGAAGCTCGTGGGCTTCAGCTGCTTCGGCGCGGGCCAACCAAGGCGGCACTTCCGAGACAAAGGGCTGGTCGATGCTCCCGAAGTCAAAGGACGACGGCCCAAAGCCACTTAGAGGACGCGTGCCGCCGCGCTGCGCCATGCGCATGGCGATCGGGCTGAACGCGGACATTCGGAAGGCAGTACCCTGCCAGCGGCTGCTGTGGGCGGCTCTGCGGCGAGCAGCTCGGCTTAGGGTGTTGCTAGCGCCGCTGTGGCGGGCCAGGCGGGCCAGGACACGAGACGACGGCCCGCCAGCGCGCACTACGCGCGCGAGGAGACGAGTCTGCAGAGACGGCCGTTCTGCCGGCATCGACCTCAATCCTAGTGCGGCCCCCATGGCCGAAGGCACCCCATCTTGGTGTGCGTCGGGCAGTCCATCCTCGGACTGTTGAACAGATAATCTAAACCAGCGGGACCTGTTCAGCCCGCATTTTCTTCAAAAAGTTCTCAGTCGCCGACTCGGACTCCATGGCCCCAGAGGTTGACGTGGTGATCAGCACGCACTTCGACGTCCACGCCGGAGTGCAGGTCTACTTCCTGCCCGCCGTGTACCGTCACCCGTTCGTCTGCGTTCAGCTCGATGTTGCGTGCGGCCAGCTTCATCTCTGCGTTCGGGGCCTCGAGCCGTAGCTCGGGCCCTTCGTAGCGCACGGTCAGTCGGTCGCCTTGGACCTCGATGAGAAGCGCCTGCCCGTTTTGCGGGCGAAGGCAGAGGCTGCCGCCTCGCTCGCTACGTTCCACCTCGATGGTGTAGGTCCCGATGGAGCCCAGCTCTTCGGCACTCTCCGCCTTCGCTGCGGATTCTGATCGGGTCGGCTTGCGTGCGAGTCTTGTCATGGGCCCTATTTCCTGCCGGTTCGGCGCAGTTCGCTGTGCGCTGCCATCGATTGCCGGACTGCGCGAACCCGCCGAGCGATTTGCTCTTCGATCTCGGCGTCGCCCATTCCCTTGCCCTTCATCTCTTCGTACCAGGTGCCAAGAGCGCTCAGGTCGTCGCCCGGAGCCTTGGCCTCCCCAGTCTTGCCCTTCTTCCCCGGTGCTGCGCGTCCTTGCGCGCGGGCCACGGACTCTTGCCGTGAGGCGTAGGTCTCCTCGACGATCCGCCGGATCGCGGCCGAGCGCATGTCCGGGGCCCCCCGATGTTCGGGGGTCTCAGCGCTGCGCGGCAGGTACTCAACGTCTTGCGGCGCAGCCCCACCGCCGTGCCCGTCCTCCCGCTCGAATGCGCGGGCCACGAGCCGCGGAAGATCGGGCATGCCGATGCGGGCTGCACGGGGCTTGCCCCGCGCCTCCATCCGCTCAATGCGTTCTTTCCGCGTCTCACTCATAATTCAGCGTCTTCTCTTCTTCTTGCCCTTCTTGCGCTTCTTGCTCGACTTGGATCGCCTGCCTCCACTACCGCCCCCCAGCGAACCGAGGTTGGTAAAGGTCCGGGGGAGGAAGAAAAGGGCAATAACCAACCCAGCTAAGAACATAGCGGCCTCGCTGGGGGACGTCTCCACATTCTTGGCGTAGGCCTGCGGAATGATGTTGGCTTGGACGTGGTCGATGGCCTCGCACAGGTGTTTGCCCATCGCGACCCGGACCTTGAACTCTTTGGCCTTCCCCGCGCCTTCGGGTGGAATGTAGGCGATCTCGTAGGCCTTCTTGAGGTTCTCGAACTGCGCCTTGACGAAGTTGAGCAGTTGCACCGGCTGGGTGCTGGCTTGGAAGCCGCCGCGGGTCAGGCGCCGCTCCCCCAAGAGCTTGAAGGACTTGGCGTCCAAGACCTTGCTCTCGGTGCTCGCGATCTTGCACCACTTGTTGGAGTCTCCTTCGACCTTGTAGCGGTCGGTGTCGCCAACTTCGCCCACCCCGAGGACGTAGAGCTTGAGGCTGCCGCGGGTTGCCTTTTGAACCGCGAGCATCTTCTTGCGGAGCTCGTCGGTCAGTGGAGCATTCTCTCGGCAGTAGCGCAGCTTCCGGCGCCCGCTGAGGTCCATGCCGTTAAAGCTATCGGTCAATACGATGACGACAGCCTCGCGCTTGTCCTTGTCCGAGGTGTAGAGCGCGGCCTGCTTGCCGACGATGTTGAGGTTGTGATCGATGGCTGCGTACAGTGCCGCCGAGCGTCCCTGAGGCTTGAACTCATTGATCTTGAGCAACGCCTCGTTCAGCCTGCCTCGATCGGCGGTCGCCGCGCCCATGAAGCTGGTCTCGATCCGGGAGGTGAAGCCCGAGACGTAGAGCCGGTCGTTCTGGTCGAACAGCGAGTCGCCCTTCTTGGCCTGCACCATGCTGTTGATCAGGTTCAGGCTGAGGTTTAGGCGGCTCCGCTTCTTTCCGCCGACGTCGAGGGGCGAGGACATGCTCTCGGTCAGGTCGACAACGAAGTAGACGTCGTAGTTGACGGGGTCGACGCCGACAGCCCCGCCGTCGCCTCCGGACGCGGCGACCTGCTCGAAGGCGTCCTTGCTCTGCTGAATCTTGAAGGTCTCGTTCTTCTCGACTTCGACACCGTCTAGGAAGACGCGGAAGTGCTTCTCGGACAAACCAGGGACCTGCTGGCCATTCGCCTTGTTGGTCACGGAGACGCCCATACGGTGGGACTGGCCCTCTTCGTCGGGCCTCTTCTTCCACAGAAGATCGACGGGGTAGCGGCACTTCTCGCCCGAGGGGACGGCTACCTCGGCGGCCTTGTCTCCCTCTTCCTGGGCCCACGAGGGCGCCGGGAGGAGCAGGACGGAGAGCAGCAGCAGAAACGGGGTGCGCCGGTGCATTCCAGTTACTCCTTGGTGACCTTCTGGTTGTACCGAACCTTCACGAAGTTCTTGCCGGTCGCAAGGACCAGTACGTCGGCGTCTTCCAATTCCATGGTCGACTTGGTCTTCACGCGGAACTTCCTGTTGTCGCGTACAACGACTACCGTCTTGTTGGTCATGTTCATGACGAGGTGCCGGACGCCCTTGCCGTCGTTGCGCACGATGACCTTGGCGTGGGGGTCTTGGATGCCCTCCCACTTGGGCAAGACCCACTGCAACTCACGTTTGTTGTTGCCGATGACGATGGCGTCGTCCTCGATGTTCTTCCCCTGGCCCCGGAACTGGCCGGTTAGCACCGACAGCGAGCCGCCGCTCACGAAGGAGGGGAGGGAGTAGGTCGCCGCGCCGATGCCGAAGCCCAACGTACTCGGGATGAGCAGGGTGGCGTAGGCCGCTGCCGTATCGCTGACCTTTTCCAGCAGGACCCAGATGATCACGGCGAAGAGTCCGCCCAAGAACCCGCCCACTGCCGCCAACCAGGTGAAGCGGTCGAGGCTGGTGATGCGCGAACTCAGTCCGACGATGGTGCCTACAAGGAGGTAACAGGCCAGCCGCGGCAAGAAGCTGTCCAAGGAGGCTCCGGCCATCTCGCCCAGGAGGTGGATGATCCCGCCGGCGGCCAGACCGCCGATGCCGCCGACCAGGCCGGCGACCATGGCTTGGCCGATCAGGCGCCCGGGACCCGCGCCATCTTGGATGCTGCGCAAGAGGTTGCAAGCCACGGCGACGGCCAACCCCATGAAGGCGAAGTAGCTCAGGCGCTCGAACATCTCCGAGGGTTCGTCCATTTGGGCCAAGACGAGGACAAAGAGGGACCAACCCACCAGGCCTCCGAGGGCGCCCAGTAGGGGATTGAAGAGGTATCGAAAGCCGTTGTCGACAAGCAAGCTGCGGAACACGGTGGAGCTCCCAGGAACCGGCGCGCGGACCGCAGGGTCCGGCACCTTTCCTCTCCCCCCGACGGTGGAGAGGAGCGAATAGTACCAAGGGCGGCGGCGGCCGTCTGCGCTCGCGTTGGATCCTAGGGCAGCGTCCGGGCCTAGGTGTTGCTCCGCTTCACTGCATCGTCGAAGCGGCTCTTGTCCTGCACCCGGCGCCAAGCATCTTCTCGGTCCACTAGACCCTTCTTGACGGCATCGGCTAGTGCCCAATCCATCGTCTGCATGCCTTGGCCTCGGCCGCTTTGAATTTGGGAGTAGAGCTTGGCCGTGTTTCCCTCGCGGATGGTGTTGGCCACCGCCCCGTTGGCGAGCAAGACCTCGTGCACCGCTACCCGCCCTTTGCCCTCAGCAGCGCGAAGAAGGAGCTGAGACACCACCCCCACAAGGCAGGAGGCGAGCGCCTGACGAACTCCCGAGTGATGCTCGGCGGGGAAGAGGTCGATGACGCGGTCAACGGTCTTGGCGGCGCTGTTGGTGTGGAGTGTGCCGAAGACCAGGAAGCCCATCTCGGCTGCCTCCAAGGCTTGGCTCATGGTGTCCCGGTCGCGAAGTTCTCCGACCAGGATGACGTCGGGGTCTTGGCGTACGGCGCTCTTCAGGGCCTGGGCGAAGCTCGCGGTATGGGTGCCCACCTCACGTTGAAGTACGACCGATCGCTTGTCGGGGTGTACGAACTCCACCGGTTCTTCGATGGTGACGATGTGCCGGGGATAGGTGCGGTTGATGCTGTCGATGAGGGCGGCCAGCGTGGTCGATTTCCCGCTGCCGGTGGGGCCGGTGACCAGGATGAGGCCCCGCTCCTTGTGCGCGAAGTCGTGCACGGCTCTCGGAAGGCCCAGCTCCTCGGCTGGGGTGATGGTCTCGGGGATGACCCGAAACACGGCGCCGGTCCCGTGCAAGTGTCGGAAGTAGTTTCCCCGAAGGCGGACGACACCGGGAATGCCGTAGGCGAAGTCCAGCTCCCGTCGCTTCTCGAACTCCTCCCAGCGCTGCGGGGCGACGAGCTCCCGCAAGAGCAGCGTTGCCTCCTCCTCTCCGAGCGCGCGATCCCGGATGATCTCAAGGTCGCCGTCGATGCGCATCTTGATCGGGAGCCCCGAGACCAGGTGCAGGTCGGAGGCCTGTCGCTTGACGAGTTCCTGGAAGAGGCGATCAAGTTGGGCCATTGGCCCCCCCAATAGCTCCAATGATGCCGGCCGTTCGTAGCTCGGTCAGCGAGTCGTCCATCACCCGCATCCCCATGGCTTTGCCGGTCTGCATGATGTTGGGGATCTGGAAGCTCCGGCCCTCCCGGATGAGGTTGGCTACTGGCGGCGTGTTGAAGAGCAGCTCGATGGCGGGCACCCGTCCTTTTCCGTCGGCGGTCCTGATCAGGTCCTGACAGAGGATGCCGCGAAGGCTCTCGCTGAGCATGGCCCGCACCTGACCCTGCTGGTCGACCGGGAAGGAGCCGACGATGCGGTCGATGGTGCCTGGGGCGGTTCGTGTGTGCATCGACGCGAGGACTAGGTGGCCCGTCTCGGCTGCGGTCAGAGCCAAGGCGACCGTTTCGGGGTCCCTCATCTCTCCAATGACGATGACGTCTGGGTCCTCCCGCAGGGCCGCGCGCAGCGCCGTCGCGAAGCTGAACGAGTGTTCGGGGATCTGACGCTGAACGATGTTGGCGCGTTGGCTCCTGTGAACCGTTTCGATTGGGTCCTCGAGGATGAGGATGTTGTCCTTGCGTTCCTCGTTGATGAGGCGAATCAATGCGCTCAGCGTCGTCGACTTGCCACAGCCTGCGGGGCCGGCGACCACGACCAATCCTTGGTGGAAGCTGGTTAAACGGGCCACGACGCTGGGGAGGCGGAGGACTTCCAGCTGGGGAGCCTCGAGGGAGACGAGCCGGAAGACGGCACCGGGCCCTCGCAGGCTGTGGAAGCAGTTGAGCCGGCACCGCAGTCCGCGGACGCTCTGCCAAGCTGTGTCGAGATCCCCGCACTCTGTGAAGCGGCGCCACTGGTCGGGACTCAAGACCGATCGGACCATGCCGAGGATGGTCTCGGCTTCGAGAGGGTCGCCGCCGGGAGAGACCAGGCGGCCGTGGAGCCGGAAGAACGCGGGTGATCCGCTCTGGAGGTGCAGATCGGAAACCCCCTGCGTTACGGCAAGGGACAGTAGGGTTTGAAGGCGTCGGTCTTCAGAGACAGCCGGTGTGGCGGGCTGGGTTGAGGCTTCGGGTTTGACAGCGGCGAGGTCCGAAACGGTCTGAAGCTGGAAGTTGGTCGTGCCGCTTCCGTCTAGGCTTTGCCGCAGCTCGGGCTGGGACTCCAGCCAAGTGTTCTGTGCCAGGAGCAGCTCGTCCACCTGGAACTTGGTAGCAAAACCCAGCTCTAGGAGGACTTCCCCGTAGCGGACGCGCTCGAGGTGCTGGCCCTGCCGGCGCAGCACCAGCGCGTGCTGTTCGGAGCTGATGAGTCCGCGCTCGACGGCCATCCGCCCCAGCAAGCCGCCGCCACTCATGAAACTTCGTTCCCCCCGCCCTCCGAGGGAGCTACTTCGGGAGTGCGGGCCCCGGCCCGCCCCGGGCCGCCGAGGCGCGGACCGAAGAATACTTCGTTCCCCATAGCTTCGCCGCCGCATCGTGCTGCCGATCCGACGGGCCCGCCTCCTCCTGCTCTCTCCTCGGCCTCCCGCCACTGAGCCAAGAGGTGGTTGCACAGCGCGCTCAGATCTTCGCCCGGCTCGACGCCTCGCGTGATGTTCAGGGGTCCGGGGAGCCGCACGGCGCGCAGGGCTTGGAGGAGAACTTCCTTGAGGGCTGGCCCGAACTGGACCGCCTGCTCGGGCTGGAAGCGGACCATCGCCAGGTAGCGCTGAAGTTCTTGACGGAACATGCCGCGCTCGGCGGGTCCCATGACGGCCAGGACTGAGGGGAGGGAGTGGGTCCAGGCCTCTTGGGCGGGGCTTGGGCTTTCGCTCATGGACGGGACTATAGCCTCAGGGGATCCCCCCTGCCGCCGGAGGTGGCCGGGGCGGATTGGGTGGGGGAACGGAAGGTCCCAAGACCGAATAGGCGATGAATCCATAGCCGTCTTCCCGGGCGATGGGCTCGAAGGTCACTGGTCCGGCGGGTGTGCTTCGGCCAACCGCGAGGAAGGGCGCGACTTCGCTCGCCCCCACCCATTCTTCGCGCATCCAGATCAGGAGCGAGATGCGCTCGTTAGCGGCCCACCGGCCGAGGGCGGTTGCGTCGTCTCGGGGGATGGCGGGGTCTCGCCAAGAGTAGAAGCGGCGTTCGTGCGGTTTTCGTGCCGCAAAGGTCTCGGGGATGAGGTTGGCCACGATGCCGACATCCTTTGGGTAGGCCTCTTCAACCCACCGCATGAGACGGACTTGCGTGCCGTACCACCGGTCCGAACGATCCAATTGGCCGCGGGTCTCACCGGTCCAAGTCCAGACCGTGGCGAGAGCCAGGCCGATTGCCGCTACCCCAGCAGTGGCCCGGATGGTCCCCGAAGGCGCGGGCCACAGGCGGTCCCAGACGTAGACCCCACCTTGTGCCGCGAAGAGGGAGAGGGGGGGGACCGCAGCGCAAAGCCACTTCCAGTAGAGGTTGTGGTCCCAGCGGTAGGCGCTGAGCAGTACCGACAACAAGAAAAATCCGAGGGAGACTACGGCCCAGGCCGCGAGCCAGGTCCGGGCTTTCTGGGCGGGGTCTCGCCGCCGGATCACCACCAGGCCGACCAGGGCCAAGGGCAGGACGGCGGGGCCGAGGTGGGAGGGGAGCATGTGTACGAAGACGCCGGAGAGGGTCTCCAGGCCGGGCTCCAGACGGTCCAGCGGACCCCGGTGAGAAAAGGCCTCGGTGTTGCGGGCGAAGACATCCCCCCAGAAGCGGAAGGAGCCGGAATGCGCGCGGTAGACCAGGGCCCAGAAGCCGGCGGATAGGGTGATGCTGATGGCGGGCAGCCAGGTCGCCAGCCAGGCCTTGGCCTTGGCCTGGCTTCGGACCAGGGCGCGGGACTCGGCGGCTGCTCCCACGAGGAGCAGGGGGAAGAGGCTGAAGAGGAGGTCGAAGCGGGTGAAGAAGGCCAGGGCAAGGAAGATCGCGGCGGTCCGCCTTCGATCAGCG
>CAZQTQ010000037.1:4979-17719 GCA_964596025.1 uncultured Rickettsiales bacterium | reverse complement strand
TGCGGCGGTACAACGGGCGCATCAAGGCCTGCTACGAACGCCAGCTCAAGAGCAACCCAGACCTCAAAGGTAAGGTCACGGTTTCCTTTGAGATCAGCACCTCGGGCTCGGTGTCGGCTGCAGCCATCGAAGAGAACACGACGCGAAACAAGGACCTCGGAAAGTGCATTGTGCGTGAGATTGGTCGCATCACGTTCAAGCCTCCTCCCGAGGACGACATCGAAGTCGCTGGCTACCCCTTCATTCTGTCGGCGCAGTAGGTCCACTCCGCCGACTGACGGCTCTCGTCGAGCCCGTCTCCGAACGGCGGGCGGTGGTCTTAGGGCAGCGGCGGTTTGACTGCCGCCGGCTCGCATGGATTTCTAGAGCGTCAAAGAGTTTTGACACGGGCCCTTCGGGGACCCATACTTCGGTTGCGTCGTGGCCCACTGTTCGTGGGCGTCGGGTGGGGTGTGTTTCATGCAGTATCTTCGGTATCTGAGCGTCTCCGCGCTGGTCCTTGGCTTGTCGCTCGGCTTGCTGCCTCATTCGGCTCGAGCTCAGGGTGCTTCTGACTCCAAGGACGGCTCCGCCTCGGGCGACGCCGCTGGGGGAGGGGCAAACTCTGGGGACCAGGAGGTTTCAGGTTCTGATCTTGCGGGGCGGGACCTCTCCACGAAACAGAAGGCGGACTTTGCTGACCGGGCAGCCGACGAGATCAACAGCGGCCTAACCAAGGTCTTGCGTCTGATCGAAGATGCCCAGCGCAAGAAGGACATCGTCCTTCTGAACTGCCTGAACGACAAGCTCGGCGCTCTCCGCGGATTGCTCAAGGTCGCTGAGGATTCCAAGCTCAATTTGGCAGAGGCGGTGGTCCGGGAGAACCAGGACCTTCAGGAGCACAACTTCCGCAAGCTCAACATCGCCAGCCAGCAGGCCAAGACCGTGTTCTCCGAGGCTGAGGCCTGCATTGGACAGGTCGGCTTTGTAACGACGGGACAGACTCGGGTTGTCCTGACGGTTGAGGGTGGCGATACTTCTGGCGACACCGACTTCGGAGCGGTAGCGGGCGGCAGTACCCGTCCCCCGGACGCGTCCGCCTACTACGACTGAGCCCCTCAGCCTCCGCGATACGACTGAGCCCCTCAGCCTCCGCGATACGCCTCAGCCCCCGCCATACGACTGAGCCCCTCAGCCCCCGCCATACGACTGAGGCCGCAGCCCCCGCGGCTCGAGACCGACGCCGCAGCGCCGGACGGGCCTTCGGTTCGGGTCCATGGGCTCGTTGGGGCGACTCCGCCGCCCGCAGTGGTAGGGACCGGTGCGGGCCATAGGGACCCAGGGAACACGGGGTTTGCTCTCCGCGCACATCCCAAGCCCGTCGCTGAGGACCGCCCTGGCGATAGGCCCAACTTGACTGGTTTGGGTTGCGGCATGAATCAAGACTCCCCGACTTTGCTGAAAGCCCTTGCCCGCAGGGGGGGGGGCTCCCCTCAGATCCCCCCCCCCACAGGTTCCATTCAGCCCGAGAATCCTTGAGATTCTCTTGATTCTTTTGCCGGCCCCAGGCAAAAGGCTGTTCGTGTGTGGCATCCTAAGCGTCCGCGGGCGCGAGTGGGACACAGCACGCTCGTCGCAGGGGAGAGCAAACCCGTGTACAGGCAAGGAGGAGCGCCGCTCTAGTTGGCTCTTGCGCCCAAGTTGAGGCACCAAACGCGAATCCGGTCCTTGATCCGCTCCGCAGCACTAGTCTTGTGCGCGGTGCTCTGCGGGCCTGCGCCTGTCCTTGCAGCCCCGGACGGTCTTCCGGTTGGTCCGTTGGTACTCAAGCCCTCCCTCACTGTCGATGCCGTCTACGACTCCAACGTTTACCGGCAGCAGACCAGCCCTCAGGCTGACTTCGGCCTCCAAGCGGTTCCCCGTTTTGCCCTTGAGTATCCGGGGGAGAACTTTGGCTTCACTCTGGACGCCTACTACCGCTTCTTCAGCTACTTCGATGTCGGCGACAACCCCAGCCACTCCGACCTGCAGGTCGTCAATCAGTTCGGGATCGGCACGAGCTTCGACATCAACCGCAAGGGGAAGTTCGGGGTCAACTTCGCCCCCGAGTTCAACAACCGGCCCGCCTCCCGCGGCATCGGCGACAGCACGGACTTGGAGTTGGCTGTCGGAGTTCCGGTGCAGCTGACCATCCGGCCGACCAAGTCATTCGAGATCGGCGTCGACGGGGGCTGGAGATGGACGAAGTCTTACTACCCCACCAAAGCCTTTGATCCCGACCCGATCGTCCTCGGAAACCGGCACGAAGTGCAGGGTGGGCTCTCTGTCGACTGGCGCTTCTTCCCGCGAAGCCACGTGGTGTTCGACGGCCAGGCCGGGCGGGTCCTCTGGGGCGAGATTAGCGAGGGGGAGGCCCTCAATGACCGCCAACAGCCCGCGACCTTCTTCGACCTTCGTCTGGGGCTGGTCGGTGACATCAGCCGCAAGCTCAGCTTCCTTGCCAAGATCGGCTACGGCAACGTGCTGTTCGATGCGGGCTTCGAAGACAAGAATCTGACTGGGGCTGCGGGCCTGCTGGGTGAGGCCGAGTTTGCGATGCGCCCGGTCCTGACCCAGCGGATAGCCATCGGCTTCAGCCGCTCCTTCAACTTCCAGTACTACGCCGACAAGATCGTCGATACGCAGGCCTACTTCCGCTACGCAGGCCTCTTCTTCCAGCGAATGCAGGTCACTGGCGAGTTCTCTTGGATCTACCGAGAGATGACCGGCTTTGTCGCGCGCACGGAGCACCAGTGGACGGCGGGTGCAGGGATCGATGTGACGATTCTCAACTGGTTGCGAGCTGGTGTCGCCTACGCCTTCGGTACCGTGAACCCGTCCAGTTCGAACGAGGGCGAGTTCGTCGACAACCGAGTCACGCTTGGCGTGACCCTCGGCTTCCGCTAGGTCGAGGCCACCGGCCCCAGCGCCGGAGCGGGTCTTGTTGTGTCTACTGACCCCTTCATCCACCCCTCGTCGTTTGTCGACGACGGCGTCGTCATCGGCTCCGGTACGCGGATCTGGTTCTTCTGCCACGTGCAGAGCGGAGCCGTCCTGGGAGAGGGCTGCAACCTCGGCCAAAACGTGAACATCGACCGGGACGTGCGGATCGGAAACCGGGTCAAGATCCAGAACAACGTCTCGGTCTACAAAGGGGTCGCGGTTGAGGACGACGTCTTTCTCGGCCCTAGTTGTGTCTTTACCAACGTCCTCAATCCCCGGGCGCACGTCGAGCGGAAGGACGAATTCCGAGCGACTCGAGTGGGTCGGGGGGCGAGCGTGGGCGCGAATGCCACCATTGTCTGCGGCAACGATCTCGGCAGCTATTGCCTCGTCGGTGCAGGAGCGGTGGTGACAGAACCCGTGCGCCCCTACGCGATCGTCGTCGGTGTTCCGGCCAAACAAATCGGCTGGGTCTGCGCTTGCGGCGAGCGTTTGCACCTGGAATCCGAGGAGGGGTCGGATACTCGGTGCACCGCTTGTGCAGCGGTCTACCACCTCGCCGATGGGGAACTCCACCCCCTCGTTACGAGCGACGGAGGGGGCGGCTGATGCAGGGGAGCGAAAGCGATCCCGGCATCGGGGTTATCGGAGCGGGCTACTGGGGGAGGAACCTCGTCCGGAGCTTTGGGCGGGTTCACGGAGGCCGCTTGATTGCAGTGGCCGACCTGGACCCGGATAGGCGCGCCCAGGCCGAGCAGATTTGTCCCGGCGTTCGGCTCTACCCTGAGGCCGAAGCGCTTCTCGCGGACCCCGATGTCGATGCAGTCGCGGTCTGCACCGAGGCGAGCAGCCACCACCGGTTGGGAATGGCCGCGCTTCAGGCCGGCAAGCATCTCTTCGTCGAAAAGCCGCTCGCGCTGAAGGTTGCCCATGCGCGGGAGCTCGTCGATGAGGCGGATGCTCGTGATCTCCGCCTTATGGTGGGGCACCTCATGCTTCACCACCCGGCAGTCCAGTGGATCGTCGAACGCCAGCGGGAAGGGGCCTTTGGTGATCTCTACTACCTCTACTTTCAGCGCCTTAACCTGGGGGTTGTCCGGACGGATGAGAGCGCGTGGTGGTCACTGGCTCCGCACGACATTTCCATCGCCCTGAATCTGCTGGGTGGTAGTCCCAGCGAGGTCTGTGCCCGGGGCGCGTCCTACCTCCGGCCGCAGCTCGAGGATGTCGTCTTTGCCAGCCTTCACTTTGGCGGCGGCCAGATGGCTCAGATCCATACCTCCTGGCTGGACCCCCACAAGATTCGGAAACTGTGCCTTGTTGGCAGCCGCAAAATGGTGACCTTCGACGATACTGAGGCCCAGGAGAAGGTTCGGGTCTACGACAAGGGCGCAGAGCCCAGCGCCGACTACGACAGCTACGCGGCTCTAATTGCGCTGCGTCAGGGGGACATTTGGATCCCCCGCATCGACGGAACCGAACCACTGCTCTTGGAGTGCCAGCACTTCGTCGACTGTGTGCGGGAGAGTCGAGAACCGAGGACTTCGGGGAGGGATGGACTTGCGGTGGTCGAGGTCCTCTGTGCCGGTCAGGAGTCGATGTCCCTGGCTGGAGCCGCGGTGGCTCTCCGTTGAGCCGGTCGGGGGCTCCCGAGTCCATCGGCGTCGAGGCCCTTGGGGGCCTTGGCGAAATGGGTCATCACCACCTCGCCCTTGATCTGGGTTCGGACTCGTTCGTCGTGGACTGTGGGGTTCTGTTTGCGGGCCCGGAGGACCCGGGGGTCGAAGGCATCTACCCCCCTCTGGGGCCCATCCTGGAGCGCCATCAGCAGGGCCGTTTGCGTGCCCTGCTCCTGACTCATGGACACCTCGACCACATCGGGGCGGTCCCGCAGCTACTCCGGGCCCTCCCGGACCTGCCGGTGTACGGCACCCCCTTCACCCTCCGGCGCTTGACGGAGCGGCTCAACCGGGACGGACCCCAGCCCAAGCAGCCCCCGCAGTTCATGCCCGTCCAGCCTGGTTGCTGGGTTTCCTTGGGCAAGACCGAAGTCCAGTGGCTGAGCGTCACCCACAGCATCCCGAGCGCCTGTTCGGTAGCTCTGCGTTCCTCGGTGGGGACGGTGGTTCATTCGGGTGACTTTCGTCTTGATGCGACCCCACTCCTCGGCCCACGGAGCGACGGTTCGGGCCTTGCCGCTCTGGGCGAGGACGGCGTCGACCTTGCCCTCGTGGACTCCACCAACGCCCCGCAGCCTGGCCGGACCCGAAGCGAAACGGAACTTGTGGCCGCATTCGAGGCCCTGTGCAAGGAGAGCCCCGGGCGTGTCGTCGTCTGCACTTTCGGCAGCCACTTGGAGCGGGTTGTCGGCTGCGCTCAAGCCGCCTCTGCGACGGGCCGCGACTTCGCGGTCTACGGTTCGAGCCTGGAGTCCCTGCTGCGTGCAGAGCGGGAGGCCGGAGAGCTCGACCTCGGCGCCATTCCCTTGTCCACCGTGCAGGACGTTCTCCGACGGCCCCGCAACGAGCAGTTCCTCGTTGTGACCGGAAGCCAAGGGGAATGGCGGGCGGCCGCGAGTCGAATTGCGAATCGGACCGACCCCCTGCTACGCCTTGATCCCGGGGACACCTTCGCCTTCAGCGCCCGAGCCATCCCGGGTCGGGAGCGGTCGGTGGGGTACCTCGTCAATGCTCTCGTGGAACAGGGCGTGGACGTCCTTCCTCCGTGGTCTAGGCGCTGGGGGCTGCACAGTTCGGGGCATGCGCATCAGGAGGAGATTCGCCAGTACCTCAGCTGGCTTCGGCCCTCTTGGGTCCTGCCTCTGCACGGTGAGCCCTGGCACTTGGCGGAGCATCGACGCTTCTTGGAGACCGAGGGCTGGCCTGCCGAGCGGGTACTCAGCCTGCGCTCCGGCCAAACGCTCCGTCTGGACCCCCGGGAGGAAGCCGGCAGGGAGCGGATCTCCGCTGCTGAGCCGCCGCTGAGGGACAAGGCCCAAGTCGGGGCCCTACTGTGGGACCGGGATGAACCTGCCTTGCGGGATCGCCGCAAGGTGGCGCGTACCGGCTACGCATGCGCCCTGGTTGTAGTTGACGCGGCAGCGGCACCTACGATTTGCGACCTAGCCGTGACGACGGTGGGTATCTTCTCCCGTGATCGGCGTGAGGTGCAGGAGGAGGAGCTTGGCGCGGCGGTACTCAAGGCCCTGGGTGGGGCGGGACGAAGCCGCCCAAGGCCGGAGGCCTGGCTCGAGCCGGCCCGTCTTGCCCTTCGGCGGGCGATTCATGCCCGCTCGGGAACCAAGTGCCTGGCCGAAGCTCGCGTGGTACGGCGGGATTGGTGGTAAGAAGCGAAAACCTTTGACATAGTGGGCCCAAGTCCAGCATTCTCAATGGGATCGGAGGCTACTTAAGACCCCCTATGTCGCTTGCTCGCCGAACTGCTGTCGCGGACACTCCCTCAAAAACCCGTCGCTCATCCGGGGACAAACGCACACAGCGAGTCAAAAGGGGCACCAAGGCTACCTCGAGGACTCCTGATCAGGAGAACTACCAAGAGACGGGTGAAGCGACCGCTGCGCATCGGACGGTCCTCCTGCGGGAGCTGGCTGGCCT
The DNA here is from genome assembly GCA_964596025.1 of uncultured Rickettsiales bacterium. Lineage (GTDB taxonomy): Bacteria > Myxococcota_A > UBA796 > UBA9615 > UBA9615 > CAZQTQ01. Next base: position 11,144 of record CAZQTQ010000037.1, on the reverse strand, counting down.
GTTGACCTTGGGCCTGGGCGCAATCGTTGTTCTGAGTCTCTTGTCCTACGACGGGGTAACCCCCAGCGTGAACTGGGCCGGCCCCACCGGCTTCGTCTTCGCAAGGATTCTCGTGGGCGCCTTGGGGCTATGCGCCTACAGCCTTCCCCTCATCCTGCTCGTGGGCGCGGCGAGTCTTCACGTCCATCGTCGCAAGAGGCTTCACCTCCTCGAAGTCCTCGGTTTCCTCGGGACCCTGGCCTCCCTGTCGCTCCTCCTCGACCTGCAGTTCCCCGGATTTCGCCTCCCCCGCGCGCATGGGACCGTTCTGCCCGGCGGCGGTGCCCTCGGGAACGGACTGAACCACCTGCTCGTTCCCCTGCTGTCCCGTCCGGGCACCTGGGTGGTGGGGGTGACAGCCCTCTTGCTCTCGGCGCGTCTCGGCTTTGGGGTGAGACTCCTCCCCCTTGCTGGGGGTCTGGCAGGGATTGGGCGTGGTATTGGGGGCCGAGTCCTTGGTTTGACCGGCCTCGTCTTGGGTCGGACGTGGGACACCTGCCGAGGCTTCTGCAAGGGCGTCGGCCTGGGGCTCAGTGACGCCTGGCACGACTGGCGCGAGGAACGAGAACTCAAGCGAGAGGAGCGCCGATGGGAGCGAGAAGAGCGCCTCGCAGAGTGCGAAGAGCAGGAGTTCGATGTCGAGATGGGGCTCAGCGCCGAGTGCGAGGGGCCCGAAGGCACGCTGGTCGACTCAGTTCGTCTTGACGGGCCACAGTTGGTGTCGGGACGCCGGGCTGGGGCTCCGAGCGACGACGCGGTCCGACTGGACTCCGAAGGCCTCGACTCGCTGGGAGCGGACTCGCTCGGTTTGGATTCGCTCGGGGTGGACTCAGTTGGTCTGGACTCCGCGCGTACGGACCGACCTCTGCGGGGATCCGATGGTTCCGAGGTCCTGTCTTCCACGACGACACGGCGCCGCCAGAGTCGGGTTCGCCGCCCAGTCGGGCCGCTGGAGCAGAGCGACAGCTCGACAGCGCCCCAGAACGAAGAGGCCCGGGAGACGCGGTCTGAAGTGACCGGTATCCAGATCATCGAGGACGAGGAAGCCAGCCTCCCCAAGGACAGCATGTGCGGGGCTACGGCGGCCGGAATCGTTCACGCGGAGATCCGGCCGAAGGCCCGGCCCAAGGCTGAGTTGCAGGTGGTTGAGGTGGACGAGGTGGACGAGGCGGCCGGTTTGCCTGATTCGCCCGAGACCGCTGCGACGTTGGCCCCTCCGCTCCCCGGTAAGACCCCGGCAGAGACAGAGGATGCGGTCGATGTACTCGAAGGGGAAGAGGCCGATTCCGTAGTCACTGACGAGCTGCCGCCTGAGGTCAACGCTGCTCTTGCTGCGGCCAACGATTGGTCCCGTCGTCGGGCGCTGGTAACCCCGGCTGCTCCCTTCGCTCTGCCTGATCTAGAGGTCTTGAGTGACCCTCCCTCGGGCTCTTCAGGGGTCGACGACGAGGCTCTCGAGGACCTCGCTGAGCGGCTCGAAGCGACGCTTCGTCAGTTCCGGGTCGACGGCGAGGTGGTCAACATCGTCCCCGGCCCCGTCGTCACCATGTTCGAGTACAGGCCGGCGCCCGGCATCAAGGTCAGCAAGATCGCGGGGCTCGGCGACGACCTCGCCATGGCCCTGAAGGCAACCAAGGTCCGCATTGTGGCTCCGATTCCGGGCAAGGGCGCCGTCGGCATCGAGATCCCCTCAGCCAAACGGGAAACCGTCTACCTGCGCGAGCTCATGGGATCCCGCAGCTTTCAGGAGTCGCGAATGAGCCTTCCCCTCGCCTTGGGCAAGGGGATCGACGGCTCTCCGGTCGTCCAAGACATGGCCAAGATGCCTCACATCCTCATGGCGGGCACCACCGGCTCGGGTAAGTCGGTTTGCGTCAACACCGTCATCCTGAGCCTGCTCTACCGAATGACTCCCGAGCAGGTCCGCCTCATCCTCGTCGATCCGAAGATGCTGGAATTCTCGGCCTACGAGGACATTCCCCACCTCCTGGTTCCTGTGGTGACCCAACCCGGAAAGGCTGCAGTGGCCCTGGGCTGGGCGGTTCAGGAGATGCAGCGTCGCTACACTGTCCTGTCGTCGATGAACACCCGGAACCTCGTCAAGTACAACGCGAAGGCAGAGGCGCTGAAGGAGGAGTGGGAGGCCTGGGACGCCAACTGCCTGGCCGGGGATCCTTCCGACCCGCCGGATTGCGGGCGCGCCATGGGCGAAGACACCATCGCCTTCCGCTCCAAGGGCGGGATCCCTGCCGGACCGCCCGAAACGATGCCCTACATCGTCATCATCATCGACGAGTTGTCCGATCTGATGATGGTTGCGCGCAAGGAAGTCGAGACGAACATCGCGCGCCTGGCCCAGAAGGCGCGTGCCTGTGGCATCCACCTGCTTTTGGCTACCCAGCGGCCGTCTACGGACGTTGTGACCGGCCTCATCAAGGCCAACTTCCCGACTCGCATGTCCTTCCGCGTCAGTTCGGGGATTGACTCGCGCACCGTCTTGGATGCCATCGGTGCCGAGAACCTTCTTGGCATGGGGGACGGTCTTCTCTTGCCTTCGGGCTCGTCCGATCTCATCCGGGTGCACGGAGCCTTTGTTTCTGAGGAGGAGATTGCCGAGGTCGTGGACTTCCTCAAGGCGCAGGGCGAGCCCCAGTACGTCGAGCACGTCCTGAAGGTGCCCGAGAACGACGACGGCGGGGGACCCGAAGGCTCGGGCAATTCGGTCTACGATCAAGCCGTGGACATTGTCGCCTCGGCCGGCAAAGCGAGTACTTCCTTGCTTCAGCGAAAGATGGGCATTGGCTACAACCGTGCGGCGCGCATCATGGATCAGCTCGAAGAGAATGGCGTGATCGGACCGCAAGACGGTGCCCGCCCCCGCGAGGTCTATGTAGAACCCTATGAGACCTGAGCCCGGACGCCCGCCACATGCGACTGTCGCGACCTTAGCGGCGGCGCTGGCGCTCCTCTCCGGTGCCGTCCTCGGACTCCCCCTAATGGCCTCTGAGAGCGCTCCTAAGCTAGGGCCCAGTCCCGAAGTGCAGGCGACCCTGGACGCTGTCCAAAGTGCCTACCGCAGGCTTCCCTCGGTCGAGGCCGACTTCGTTCAGACCAGCTCCGGGATCTCCTACCCCAAGCCCCTGGTGCAGGAGGGGGTAGTCGCCCTCAAGGCGCCGGCCCAGATGGACTGGGTCTTCCACACGCCATCCCCCTGGCGCTACGTGTCCGACGGCCTCACCCTCTGGGTCGTGGACGAAGCGGAGAAGGTCTGCACCGTGTACCGCCAAGTCGGAGGCCCCTTGCGTCGGATGTTCGGCTTTCTGACCGGGATGGACGACCTCCGCTCCGAGTACTCTGTCGACCGTGTCACTGAGGGCAAGGAGGCCCGCTCCGATCGCAGGGTCCTCTGCCTGAAGCCCCACGCCCAGGATGGCCGTGCTGAAACGGTCTACGTGCACATTGATCCAAAGACCTCGCTGGTGCGGGGTGTGGTGGTCCACAGCGGCTACGGTGACCGGACAGAGACCCAACTGCTCCGCATCCGCACCGAGGCCGAGTTGCCTGATAGCCGCTTCCAATGGGAGGCGGGGGCCGGCTACCGTGTGGTTGAGGGCGGCTGAGGCTGCTGAATCCGTCCTTGACCGCGGTGGGGGGATGGGCGACAGTCCTGCGCCGTGGCAGGACGTCTCCCCATCATCCAACCGGCTGTCGAGTCGCAACCCATCCCCGACGAGTTCTTGGTGGAGGGCCGGACCGTACACTTCGTGAGCCTGGGCTGCCCGAAGAACCGGACCGACTCCGAGGTCATGCTGGCCCGACTGGGTCAGGCGGGCTACAGACACTCGGACCAGGCGGAGGAGGCGGACCTCATCGTCGTCAACTCGTGCACGTTCATCGATGCTGCGACCGAGGAGTCCGTTGATACCGTACTCGAGATGTGCGAGCGCAAGGCCCGGCGACCTGGAGCGCGCCTCGTAGTTACCGGTTGCATGGCCCAGCGGCACCATGAAAGCCTCCGGGAGTCGCTGCCTGAGGTGGATGCCTTCCTTGGAACTGGCGACTACCACCGCATTCTCGAGGTAGCGGGGGGGGCCCAGATCAGCGATGGCTTCGTCGGGCAGCCCACCTACGTGCAGGGACACGAGGCGCGGGTGAATACCCTTACCCCCTGGTCGGCCTACGTGAAGATCCTCGAAGGCTGTCCCCAGCGTTGCACCTTCTGCATCATCCCCAAGCTCCGAGGTGACCTCATGAGTCGACCGTTGGAGGTTGTCGTGGCCGAGGTAGAGGCCCTCGCTGCCGCGGGCGTCAAGGAGGTGAACCTCGTGGGGCAGGACTCCAATTCCTGGGGGCGGGACCTGGCCGGAAGCGAGGGCCTCCCCGACTTGCTGCGGGCTCTGGACGCGATCGATGGCATCCAGTGGGTGAGGCTTCTGTACTCCTACCCGGCGAAGTTCAATGATCGCCTCATCGATGCGATCGCCTCTCTCGACTCGGTCGTTCCCTACCTAGACATGCCTCTGCAGCACATCTCCGACCCCATCCTCAAGGCCATGCGTCGTGGTGTCAGTGGCGAGCGGACGAGGAAACTCCTCCGCAAGCTGCGCCAGCGCATTCCCGGCGTGGCGGTACGCACCGGCTTCATCGTGGGCTTCCCGGGCTCGACGGAAGAGCACTTTGCTGAACTCTGCGAATTTGTGGAGGAGCAGCGCTTCGACAACGTCGGTGTGTTCACCTTCAGCTCGCAGGAAGAGACGCCGGCTTCGAAACTCCCGGATCCCGTGGATGAGGCGGCCAAGCAGGAGCGGAGGGAAGAGCTGATGCTTCTGCAGCAGCGCATTCACGAAGAGAAGAGCGAGGAGGCGGTGGGCACAGTTCAGGACGTGCTGGTCGAGGGTCTGCACCCCGAGACCGATCTCCTGCGGGTGGGTCGAACCGCCCGCCAGGCTCCGGAGATCGATGGCATGGTCCTGATTTCGGATCCCGGTACGGCGCAAGCTGGCGACATCGTTCCGATGCGGATCAGCGAGGCTGCAGGCTACGACCTCATCGCCGAAGCTCTCTAGGCGTCGCGGGGGACCGACCAGGGAGGGAGCGCCGGACAATCGCCGGCGGCGGCGCCAGTGTTGCCACCGGCGGACTATCATCCACAGAATGCGTCGTTTCTTTGCCGGCCGAGCCCGTGGATTCTCCCTGTTTCTTGCTGGTCTCTTCACAGGAGCGGCAGTCTCGGGGCTTGCGGCGCAGTACCCCTTAGAGCGCCTCGAGGTCTTCGCCCAGGCCCTGTCCATTATCGAGGCCCGCTACGTCGATGCGCGGGACACGGATCAGCTGCTCTACGACGCCATCGGCGGGATGACGCAGCGCCTCGATGACCACAGCGTCTTTATGGACCCTCAGCAGTACAAGGAGGTCCGCGAAGAGACGACGGGTGAGTACTTTGGCGTGGGAGTGGCGGTGCAAGTCCAAGGAGGTCCGATCATCGTCACGAACTCGATCGAGGGCTCGCCTGCTGCCGAGGCCGGGATTCTCCCTGGGGATGAGATTCTGGCGGTCGATGGCCTCAAGGTCAGCGAAATTGGGGACGCCGCTGCCTTGAGTCGCATCCGGGGGAAGCGGGGGACGCTCGTCATTCTCACCCTTCGACGCCCCGGGGTCGACGCGCCTTTCGATGTGGCGGTTCGGCGGGATCAGGTTCGTACCAAGTCGGTGAGCTGGCGCGTCTTGGATGGAGGGCTGGGCTACCTCGCCATCAAGCGCTTTCAGCGGCGAACTGCCGACGAGGTCAAGCGGGGTCTGGCCGAACTTGAGGAGGAGGTTGGGACGGTGAACGGTGTCGTCCTCGACCTGCGTGACAATCCCGGCGGCTACCTGAGTCAGGCTGTCCAGGTGGCCGATCTCTGGATTGCCAAGGGCCCCATCGTAAAGACCTTGGATCGTGGCGACTTGGCCCGTGCGGATCCAGCCCACGCTTCGGGGACTGACTTGGACACCCCTCTGGTCGTCCTCATCAACGGCGGTTCCGCCTCGGCAGCTGAAGTCGTGGCCGGAGCTCTGCAGGACTGGCGGCGCGCGAGTCTCGTCGGTTCACAGAGCTACGGCAAGGGCTCCGTCCAGCAGTTCTTC
>CAZQTQ010000037.1:0-4969 GCA_964596025.1 uncultured Rickettsiales bacterium | reverse complement strand
TGGTGGACGGCTCCGCGCTCAAGTTGACCACGGCGAGGTACTTCACTCCGAAGGGCGGGAGCATCCACGGCTCCGGCATCCATCCGGATGTCGTGGTGGACAGCGGCGGCGGAGGCGAGTCGGACCACTCCCTCGAAGAGCTGTTGGCTGACGCTGAGGACCTGCCGAGTTGGGTGAAGGACGACAGAACCCTGCATGTCGGGGTCCTCAGCCTCCGCGACCCCGAGGCTGTTCAACGCTGGCAGGAGTATGCCGTGGGCGATCTGGCCCCGCCTTCGCCCGCAGATGCCGCTCCAACAAACGCGCCAGCTGGCGAGTAGGCAAGCGGAGACCATGGCCGGTCGGCACCTCTTTTCAGTTGGGCTGTGGGTCGCGACTACCCTCGTTTTGGCCCTCGGCGTCGTGCGGGGAGGGCCCTGGCTTTGGGAGCGGATCTTTCCGGGTCCTCGGGAACTTGGAGTTGAGGCCCAAGAAGCGGACGAAGACGGCTTACTGAATCCGGAGCGAGTAGCCGAAGAGCTGCATCGACTCCTGGCTTCCTGGGGGGCGGAGCCCGGTCCCGAGGTGGAAACCGTCTACCTGCCGCAGGGAAGAACTCCTTCCGATCTGCAAGATGCCCTGCGGAGACGTCCTCCGCTGGCCGAGGCGCAGGTCTACGTCACCGAGATCGACGAGCTGACTCATAGGCTGCGGGTCTTCCGCGGTCGCGACGCCATGCTCAATCGGAGGGTCCGGACTTGGCTGCCCGAGCGCCCGGTGGTCTCGAGTACCGCCCCACCGCGGCTGGCGGTCATCCCCATCCTCCGAAGCGGAGAGATGAGGGAGCTGCGGCGAGTACTCCGCTGGAAGTCCCCGCTGGCCGTCGGTCTTCATCCCTTCGACCCCGCTGCGGTCAAGGCCCGCAGAGAAGCGAGCTGGGCCAGCAAGGGCGTGGTCTTGGTCGTAGACCCGAAGGACGAACTGGAAGCCCAGCTGGAGGCAGTTCCCGAGGCAAGCGGCGTGCTGTTGGAGGAAGACCTCCCTGAGGGCTTGGATGTGGGTGAGTGGGCGGCGCAGCTGGCCAACGCGGATACGTTCTTCTTGGATGGCAGATCCCGGCCGGGCGGCAAGCTGGTGGCCGCTCTAGAGCAATATCGGGTCGAGGTCGTCTCGCGCTCGGCTCATCTCGGCTCAGTTGAGGCCGCTACAGTGGCCCGAAACCTCACCGTGAGGCGAGGGAGGGGCATCGTGACCGTGGACTTGAATCCCGACGGTGTCGCTGATCTCCAAGCCTTCATCGAGACGGCGGAAGAGGACGGCTTCTCGCTGGTTCTGCCCTCGGAGGTCGCTAGACGGCCGTCCCACCCCTCGCCCGCCGGAGGGCCCAGAGCTCCCAAAGGGCACGAATAGCGACATCGGGGCGTCCGCCCGACGCTTTCCCCTGGACTCGCTGGCGGTGCGAGACCGGTACTTCGGTCCAGGACAGGCCGGCTTCGCGGGCACGCACGAAGAGTTCAGCGTTGACTCCAGCGCCCTCGGCGGACATCTCCAGACCCTGCAAGGAGCGCCGGTCCAGCAGCTTGAAGGCGCAGTTGACATCCCGAAGCTTCAAGTCGAATAGACCGTTGACCAGCGCAGTCCAGCATCGGGCGAGGAGGCGACGGCCCAACGGGTCGCGCCGCCCGTTTCGATAGCCTACGACCAGGGCGTAGTCGGGGCTTTGGGCCAGCAGAGCGCCGAGCTCGCGGACGTCGAACTGGCCGTCTGCGTCGGTGAAGAACACGAGGTCGCAGCGGGCCCGGTCGAAGCCGGAGCGCAGGGCGGCACCGTAGCCTCGGCGGGCGGGGTGCACCACGACGTGCAGGCGCTTCTCTTGCTCCATCCACCGCTGGAGCAGCTCGGCCGTACCGTCTGTCGAGCCGTCGTCGACGACGATGACCTCGAACTCGGACACTTCGGGACTCAGAGCAGAAAAAACGCAGCCTAGCGTGCGGTCCAGGTTGGTGGCCTCGTTCCAGGCCGGCAGGACCACGGAGAGCGAGCGCTCCGCAGCGTGGGCCAAGCCCGCCGCCGCTTCCACCGATCTAGCCGCCGCCGACGGGAAGGCCGGCCGGCACCCGCAGCCAGGACATGGGGTCGTGGGCTTCCCTCCGGTTCCGGACCTCGAAGTGGAGTCGTGGCCCTTCGAGCGAGCCGGTGTCGCCAACGGTGCCGATGACTTGCCCCCCATCGACTCGGTCCCCCGGTTCCACGCCAAAGCCGCTGGCGTGGGCGTAGACCGTGTGCCAGCCGTCCCCATGATCGAGGATGGCTACCAAGCCGTAGCCGGAGATGTGCAGCACCTGTGAGACGTTACCGGGGTGGACGGCACGGATCGGCTTTCCCTCGGCTGCGATGATGTTGATGCCTCGGTCCGTGCGCTCGATCCGTCCGACGGTGGGTAGGGGAAGGCGGCCCTTGCTCATCGCAAAGGTGGATGGCGGCTCCGGTGTGTCGATGGGAAGGGCCTTGGGTGCTTCCTCCTCCCGCAGGTCCATGCTGAGATCGAGATCCCCTCGCCGGTAGTCAATGAGGAGCTTCTGGACGCGGGTTGGCTTTTGCATCTGGATCCGTCCAAGGAGTGCCCTTCGCTCGTCGCGAAGCGATCGACTCTCCTCGCGCAGGGCAAACGCCGCCCCCGCCGCCACGAGGAGGTGGTTTCGTTCCGCCTCTGCTTCGCGCCGAAGGCCTTCAGAGCGCTCCCTGTCTAGGCGCCAGTCTTCAGCCGCTTCCTGATCGGATCGTACGATCCACCACAGGTAGCGTGCCGTCATCAGCAGGTCGTGAGGACTGTCGGCGGAAAACAGGAGGGGAAGAAAGCCCCGGTGGCGCATGCGATACATGATCCGTAGCCGCAGGGCCATTCGCTCGAGGCGTTCGGCCAGACTCTCCTCGACGGCGGCGATTTCCTGATTTTGGTCGGCGATGCGGCCCTCTACCTCCCGGACGCGGAGCGTAGCTCCCCGGAGCTCGGCGTCGGCGCGGAACATGCTGACTTCGAGGGCTTCCAACTCGGCGAGAAGGCTGTTGGCATCGACATCTTCTTCGATCGGGGCTGCCCGGAGGACTGGGGTCGAGCCCAGCAGGATGAAGCCGGCAAGAACTGCCAAGAGTCCGGGGGGACCCAAGCTGAGGCTCGTCCGCACTACAGTCCCTCTTCCACCGCCCGCATTACCGAGGTGAGCGCACCGAGGAAGCCCACCGCCACCCCGGCCAGGCAAAGGCCAAGCAGGGCCTCGGGGCGCAAGAAGTGCAGGACGTCAGGGCCTAGGATCATGCCGAGACTGGCTTGGACCTGGACGAAGGCGTAGCGGTAGAGCAAGACAAGAAGGCTGAGCGCCAGGGCGGCACCGGCCAGGCCCTGTATTGCCCCCTCCAATAGGAAGGGGAGGCGGCCAAACCACCGAGTGCCCCCCACGAGGCTGATGATGGCGAGCTCGTCCCTCCGGGAGTAGATGGCCAGTCGGATGGTGTTGCTGACCAAGAAGGCGGCAGAAACCAACAGCAGGCCGCCCAGGACCAGTGCCGAGAGCCGCAAGAGGGCCAGGAAGGTGTGGTACCGCTCCACCCATTCTTGCGAGTAGTCCATGTCGACGAATTCCGGGCGGGCTATTGCGTTGGCGACCTTGGCCACGGATTCGGGCTGCTGGTGGGTGGCGTGGAGTCGGACTTCGAGGCTGGCTGGCAGTGGGTTGCTGTCGAGGTCGGCGAGGATTCGCTCCATGCCGTCGACGGACTCTCCAAACCGGGCCATTGCCTCGCGGGGATCGACGTAGGTGACAGAAGCGACCTCGGGATGGCTCTCCAGTTCGGCCTTCAACTCGAAGAGTCGGTCGTCCTCGAGGCCGTTGACCAGGTAGCAGGAGATCTGCACATCCTTGCCCCAGCGGTCCATGACGCCGCTGAGATTGCTCAGCACAAGGAGGAAGGCTCCGGTCAGGAGGAGTACCGTGGCTACGGCCGAAGCGGTCGCTACGGAGAGGAATCGATGCTCATCCATGCCCTTGAGGGCGCGGCGCAGGGCGTAAAAAACGACGTTCATGCCGGACTCCCGGCTCCCGGACGGTCCTTGGCGTCGGACTTGTCCTCGCCTGGGCCCTTCGTCTTGGCCTTTGTGGCTCCCTTGCTCTTGGTTTGGGCCCTGGCGGTTGCCTTGGCCTTTGCCTTCGTCTTCGTCTTCGTCTTCCCCTTCGCCTTGGTCTTGGTCTTCGCCTTCGTCTTGGCCTTCGGCTTTGCCTTTGTCTCCGCCTCGGCTTCTTCTGCCTTCTCTACCGTCGGCTCGGTTCGCGGCCCATCGGCCTCGCCGGCTGGCCCGTCGTAGATCACACGCCCCTTATCGAGCCGCACCTCCCGGACGTGGAGGCGATCGCTCTGGGTCTGATCGTGGGTTGCGACAAGGACCGTCGTACCCCGTTCTTTGCAGAGGTCGAGGAGGAGATCGAAGATGTCGGCGCTCAGGGCTGGGTCTAGGTTGCCCGTGGGCTCGTCGGCCAGGAGGATCGTCGGACGGTTCACGATGGCTCGGGCGATTGCGGCACGCTGCTGCTCGCCGCCGCTGAGTTCGCCGGGCAGTCGTTGGCCCACATCGCCCAACCCCACCCGCTCGAGGGCTTTCCGGGCCCGGACCTGGACTTCGGCACGGGGCGTCCCACAGACCTCCAGCGACAGAGCGACGTTGTCGACGATCCGTCGACGGGGCAAGAGCTTGAAGTCTTGAAAGACGACCCCCATGTTGCGTCGAAGCCACGGGACCGATCGCGGATGCAGCCGGGCCACAGAGCGTCCCTCGATGAGGACGTCACCCTCGTTGGGGCGCTCGGCGGCATAGAGCAACTTGAGGAGGGTGGTCTTGCCCGCGCCCGATGCACCGGTGATGAGGACGAACTCGCCGGTACCCACCGCAAGACTGAGCCCGCTCAGAGCCGGGCGATTGGGCCCATAGATCTTCGAG
>CAZQTQ010000036.1:14238-17791 GCA_964596025.1 uncultured Rickettsiales bacterium | reverse complement strand
CCATCTGGGACTGGAGGATGGGGCCGACTCCAGGAGGCTCCACAAAAGTCGCTGAGGCGAGATCGAGGAAGTAGACCCGGCCCACCAGTTCGTCGGGATCGCTGAGTACCTCGCCGTAATCACCAGTAGAGAAGCTCACCGAAACGGGGCTGTCGAAGCTGTTCCAAGTGACGGTCATGACGTAGCTGGTGTCGGGAATCAGGTCGTCGTCGGGATCAAAGGTGACCACCCGACCGGAACTGCTCTCAGTCGTCGTGCCCTCGAGTGCTTGCCCCCCCGAGTCTGCGAGGTTGACGGCGGCCTGGGCCGCAACGTTGAACTCCACCCAGAGGTTGCTCTGGTAGAAGAAATCGCTGGCGTCCGGCGCCGGGTAGATGTCCGTTACAACCGGATTAGGATCCGGGTCGCTGTCGTCGTCGCCAGCATCGTCGTCGTCGTCCCCGACCGCTGAATCGTCGTCCCCGTCGCCGATAATGATGTCATCGTCGCCGCTGCTACCGTCCCCTCGGGCAACCAACAAGGGCCCGCAGGCCGTCGCAATCAGCAGGACGAGTAAGAGGGCCGAGCCGGGTCGAATTCGCACGCCTAAAACCTCCACACCTGCCCCTCCTTTTAGGAAGAGGAGAGTCTAGCCCAAGCCAGGGAGAGCGCTGCAGGCACGAGACGACCCGCCGAAGCGGCAGCACCCTGACTGTCAATGTCACCAACAGCATCACGGGCTACGACGCCGGCCACACCCTCGTTGCCGGCTACAGCATCACCACCTACGGCACCTACCGGATCAGCGGCGGCTCGAGCAGCGACACCTTCGCCTAGAGCTGCAACTGATCCCGTCCCGTCGGCGCCTCCACATCCCCAGAAGGCCGAGGACCACGAGGCCAGCTCCCGGTGCCGCGCTTCGGCCTCCCGTCGTCCCGCAGGCGCAGCCTCCGGTGCCGATCAAGTCTCCATCGATGTCGATGCTGTAGCGATAGGGAAGCTCAGTCTCCGGATCCATGGTCAGAGAGGTCGCCGCAACCGAGAGGACCAAGGCGTCCTCTCCGGTGAGCTGCAGAGTCAACGACCCCTCGGTCCCACCATCGCTTCCGTCGATCAGGACGGTCGACTCGCGGGTGTCCCCTCGGATCCGGTGGACTCGCACCCACCACGCCGGCTCCTCGGCCTGCGCTTCGGCCTCGAAGCGCACCGTCACCTCCCCATCGGCCGGCCGTTCGATGACCAGGAGGTGGTAACCAAAGGGGTTGAGCGGCTTCGAGACGGGAGGGGCCTGCCATCCCCCCGTTCCCAGGGGTCCCCAGGTCTCGCTCCAGTGGGACTCACCGCTCGCCAGCGCATTGGCGACAACCTCTCTCAGGGCAGACCCGAAGCTGTAGTCCCACGCGATGTTCCGCTCAGGAAAGCCCCCAAAAGCTGCCTCCACCCCGATGCCATAGGTCACCAGGGCATCGTCCAGAATCTCCAGAGCGCTGCGGCCGCTCGCCGCCTCGGTCCACAGACCCGTCACGAGCTCGGGCTCTGCGTGGTGATCACTGAGGTGGCGTAGAAAGAGGAAGGCTCCGTACTGGCGTGGGGCCCCGGCTACGCTGAACTCCTCGACAACAGAAAGTGCCAGGTTGGAGGTCGTGAGATAGGACGGCGCAAGTCCGACATAGTCGGGGTCCACCACCGACGCGGCCCAACTTGCCCCGGCCTCCACCAGCCAGACCGCATAGTCGTACTGAGCCCAATCCGCGTGAGGGCCCAGCCCATCCTCGGTCGCTCCCATCTGGATGGAGTGGAAGAACTCATGGGCACAGAGGCCGAGTTCAGTACCCGCTTCCGGATCCACCGCCTCCCGGGAGAACGCTATGAAGGGATAGCCCTCACTGTCGAGGCTGAAATACCCCGCAGCAAAGGGTTGCTCACTGGGTGCCCCAGCAAAACTGTCGGTGATGTAGACGTTGTGCAGGTAGAACATCGTCGAAGACGCGGCCTTCATGCCGAAGTCGTCGACAAAGGTCGTCCAGCTCAGCTCTAGCTGGTCCAGGATCGACTGGGCCCCGCCCTCGCTGAGGGTGAAGCCCTCGCCCCACTTCAACGCGAAGTGCTCGGAGACTCGCAGCTCCGCAAAGCCGCCAAAGGCGTCGCGCTCGGTCAAGCCGCCTCGGGCTGTCCCCGCCGAGAGCGGAGAGGCCAGGAGCCCGAGCAACACCGCGGGAAGGGCCACACCCATGGCGATGGGGCATCGAAGCATCGGAGCACTATAAACCGACAACCTTCGCGCACTAGAAGACAGCGGGTATGCTCCCGGAATGGGACAGCCCAGCATCCTGCGGCTTGGCGCCTTGGCCCTCCTGGCCCTGGCTGCGACGGGCTGCGTCACCAGCAGCGGCTACTGGGACTTCGATGGCGACGGATTCTCCGACGCACTGGACTGCGCCCCCGCAGATCCAGAGACCTACCCTGGTGCCGACGACCAGCACGGCGACGGAAAAGACCAAGACTGCGACGGCGCAGACGGTCGCGATGCCGACGGCGACGGCTACCCGGTCGGACTGGACTGCGATGACGGAAATGTCCTCCTCAATCTGAACGACCTCGACGAGGACGGATTCACGTCTTGCGCCGGCGACTGCGACGACACCGATGCTGGCTTGCACCCCGAGGACAACGACGACGACTCGTTCAGCCCCTGCGAGGGCGACTGCAACGACGCCCGGGACGACGTCAACCCCGCGGCGGAGGAGATCTGCGATGGTTTGGACAGCGACTGCAACGGCTCGATGACGGAACAAGAACTCGACGGAGACGGAGACGGGACCCCGGCCTGCGGGGACTGCGACGACAACGACCCCGACCGATCACCGGAACACATCGAAGTCTGCGACGGCGAAGACAACGACTGCGACGAGACGAGCTGGGCGGGCGAGGGCGAAGTCGACATGGACGGCGACGGGGAAACCCCCTGCGAAGGCGACTGCGACGACAAGCGGGTGGGGATCCACAGCGGGGCCCAAGAGGTCTGCGACGACGCCGACAACGACTGCGACGGACAGGTGGACGAGGACGGCGATCTGGACGGCGATGGGGCCTGCGGCTCCCAAGACTGCGATGACAACGACCCCGACCGACTCGTCGGCGCCTGGGACGGGATCGGCGACCAGCTGGATTCAAACTGCGACGGCGCCGATGCAGTCGATCTGCTCGGAGAGGCCCGCCTTCTCTTCGACCCCCTGTGGGGAAGCGGCTTCGGCTCCGCACTGGACGGAAACGGAGACTTTGACGGCGACGGACTGCCCGACCTGGCCATCGGGGCCGCCCTTTCCGATCGAAGCGCCGCGACCGGGGGCTCCGTCTTCGTCCGTTCGGGGGCCGAGGGGATGGGCACTGTTCTTGGAACCAACCTCGAGACTTCGGCGATCCGGATCGATGGATCCCAGGAGGAGGGCACCCTTGGAAGCAGTCTGAGCTGGGTCGGCGACCTCGACGGGGACGGCTTGGACGAGCTCCTCATTGGCGAGCCCGACGTCGGCTTCTCACAAGACGACAGCGGCTGGGCCCGCCTTCGAGGGCG
>CAZQTQ010000036.1:6661-14228 GCA_964596025.1 uncultured Rickettsiales bacterium | reverse complement strand
TGGGCTCCACACTTTCGAGCGCCTCGGTCTTGGACGGGAACGATGCCGACGTCGTCTTCACGCCACCGGGCAACGTCTACTACGCCGGCACCAGCGTCGACGGGGGCCACGACGTCGACGGCGACGGCATCGGCGATCTCGTGATCGGCGCTTCGGGCTCCAACGCCGGCGGGACCGTCTCGGGGGCTGTCTACATCGTCTCGGGTGCCGACGCGCTCAGCACCCCGACCTATGACCTCACGAATGCCTGGGCCACGCTCCACGGGACCGGCGGAGGACAGTGGGTAGGATACAGGGTCCACCTCGCCCCCAACCTGGACGACGACGACCGGGCCGACCTCTTGGTGCTCTCGGACACAGTGAGTACGGCGGGCGCCTACACGACCGGAAACAAGCGATCACACATCCACCTGGTGCGTGGGAGTGACCTGGGCAGCGGTGGCTCCTTCAACATGGGACTCTCGGGCATCAGCGGAGCCATCCTAGAGGGTGAAGAACCAGGGGATGCTGCCGGCGAAGCCATGTCCGTGGGGGACACCGACGGCGACGGACTCAGCGACATCGCCCTCGGCGCTCACCTCTACAGTGTGGGCATGGCGGACCGGGGGCGCGCCTACCTCGTCCTCGGTGCCAGCATCGTCTGGGACAGCCAGAGCTCACTCAGCACGGCAGATCTGATTGTCGACGCAGAGACTCCCGCCAGTAGCTTGGGCCGAAGCGTCGACCTCAGCGGCGATCTGGACGGAGACGGGCTGAACGACCTGCTCGTCGGAACCCCTACGACCACCGCCGCCGGGGGCTACGGTCTGACCGCCGCCTTCTTCTCCAGCGAGATCTTGAGCTCTCCTCGGTCCGTTTTCAGCGCCGAATCCTCCTTCGTGGGGACGTCCTATAACTGCGGCTATGCACTCACTACCATCGTCGACACCAGCCTGGGGCACTCCCGAGTGGTGATCGGCGACCCGGGCACAAACCGGGCCTATGTCTACCCCTTCTAGGAACCGGCGAGGGACTCGAGTTGTGCCGCTGGGGCTCGCCCTCCTGTTGGCGGCAGGCTGCAACCAAGCGGCGCAATTCGACTTTGACGGCGACGGCGTTGTAGACGCCTTCGACTGCCAGCCCGAAGATGAGCGGGTGCATCCGGGGGCCCAGGACCCTTACGGTGACGGCATTGACCAAGACTGCAGCGGCACCGACGGCATCGACGCCGACGGCGACGGCTCCCCGGCCACCTTGGACTGCAACGACCTCAACGCAGACCTCAACCTCAGCGATGCGGACGGCGATGGAACCACCAGCTGCGCGGGCGACTGCGACGATGGCAACCCCTCCGTACTTCCCGATGCGCCCGAACTCTGCGACCTACTGGACAACGACTGCGACGGGCTGATGCTGGCGCTGGAGGTCGACGGCGACGGCGATGGCTCACCAGGCTGCGAGGACTGCGACGACGACGACCCGGCGCTACACGGCCTGGACGGCGACGGCGACGGCTTCTCCCTCTGCGAGGGCGACTGCGACGACACAGACCCCTCCATCAATCCGGGCGCCGAGGACCCGGTCGACAGCGAGGCAATGGACTCCAACTGCGATGGCGCCGACGGGGTGGACGCCGACGGCGATGGCTCCCCCAGCGAGGCCTCAGGTGGCGGCGACTGCGACGACACAGACCCCCTGAGGAGCGCGATCGACAACGACGGGGACGGCCAATCGAGCTGCTTGGGAGACTGCAACGACAGCGCAGCAACCGTCGGCCTCGGCTTCTCCGAGCTCTGCGACGACGTGGACAACGACTGCAACGGCACCGTCGACGAGGGGGTCGACCTCGACGGCGACGGTCACTGCCTGAACGACTGCAACAACGAGGACGCTACCGTTTTCCCCGGCGCATGGGATGCGCCGTCCGACGGCATCGACAGCAACTGCGACGGCGAGGATATCTACCTGCTCGGCACGAGCCCCTGGCGGGCGACCGGGGGAAGCACTTACCAGGGCTTTGGCTCGAAGATCACCGCTGGCGGAGACTTCAACAACGACGGCACCGCCGACTTCGTAGTCGCGGGCCAAGCCAGCTGGTCGACAACCGCCCGCCTCTACCTCTACCTCGGGGGGCCGAACTTCGCCCTGAGCGGCGACACGCTGACCCCCACCGCTTTTCTCGAGGGAGAGATGAACCGACGGGAGACCGTCTACGACCTGGTGACGCTGCCGGACATCGACGGCGATGGAACCGACGAGCTGCTCTGCTCCTTCGCCGGCACCGGCGGAAACATCGACGCTCAGGGGCGGGCCTACCTGATCACCGGCGCCGATCTGAGCAGCTGGGACAGCCCTGACCTAGGGGATGCCACTTGGATCTTCGAGGGCAGCGAGAACCTCCAGCAGGCCGGCAAGGGGCTCGCAGCAGCAGGCGACGTAGACGGGGACGGAATAGGCGATCTGCTCATCGCGGCACCCAACGCAACGATCGGTGAAATCCCGGCCGGGCGCGTCTACCTGTTCTACGCTGCCTCCCTACCGGTGGGGGGCGGACTGATCTCGCTGTCCGACGCCGACGCCACCCTCCACGGAGAGCAGCCATACGCCGGGTTGGGTCAGGCAATGGCCAGCGCCGGCGACTTGGACGGCGACGGCAAAGACGATCTCCTCATCGGCGCCCCCGACCTTTCCGAGTCCTACCTCGCGGAAGGAGGCTTCTACTTCGTCCCTGGGGCAGCCTTGGAGGCAGGGGGCTCCTTCGAACTCTCAGAAGTGGGGACGCTTGTTCTGGGCGGGGGGGAGACGATGCTTGGCATGGGAAGCAGCCTCGGCTCCCTCGGGGACTTGAACGGCGACGGCTCGGCCGAGATCTTTGCCGGCGCACCCTTCAGCTACTACGGGGAGGGTTCCGGAAGCCTCGTCGTCTACACGGGGGCCACCCTGTTGAGCAGTGGCGGCGGTTCACCATCGTCCGAGTGCACAATCAACAGTTCGGAGGAGGAGTACCTGGACATATACCTGGGCATAGAGGCCCAGACCCTCCCCGACGTCGACGGGGATTGGATCCCAGACCTTCTGGTGGGGCACTCAGGGGGGAGCGGTCCGGGCGAGGTCTCGCTGTTCTCGGGCCTGGATCTCTTGACCTCTGCCCAGCTTGCCCCGGACGATGCGATTGCGACCTTCCGGGGCGAAACGGCCCTCTCCCAGGTGGGGTACTCCATCGCGCCCGCCGGAGACTTCACCGGAGACGGGACCCTCGACCTCCTCTTCGCGGCCCCCGGTTACGCCAGTAGCACCGGTCGTATCTACATCGTCCCGGGCATCCCCTAGATCAACCTGCGGCTACGGATCACTGTGATCGCAGTCGTCCTCTTGGCTGCCGGTCTCTTCCTCGTCCGAACAGGAACACACACTCTCGCTGCAGCGACAGTCCTCCTCAGGAAGTCGTCCCAAGGTGACAGCGACCCCCGAGGTCGCCGAGATGGGACCGCCCTCTATGACGGGGATTGAGCCGGTGATGTGCAGGGAGACCCGCTCACCAAGCCTTAGGCCCACAAAAGGCAGCACCCCGACCCGCCACTCTGGCTTAACCGGATGTACCGATCCGAGAGACCACCGGGGGGCGAGCTCGAAGCCCAATCCCAACTCCATCCAGGTCCCAATACGGCCGGTAGCCAGCGCTTCGACAAGAAGGGACAGGGCCCCTTCCCGGCCGTATTCCACTCGGGCAGCGACCGAGCCAAGTACGGATAGCGCACCTCTCGAGTAGCGGAGTGCCGCACGTAGGGCGCTGCCGAGCTGGCCCTCGCCTAGGCCGAGGCCAGCCCGGGTGGCCGGCAACCACTGGGCGAATCCCCAGCTGAGGCCAAAACCGCCGCGGTTCAACGCCAGGTGGTGGAAGGTGACAACGGAGTTGGCCAGGCCGCCAGTTGGGGCCACGCCAACCGCCTCCAAGGAAACCGCAAGCGGAACGCTGGCCCCAAGACTGAAACCCTTTCCCAGACCCAGACTGCCGGTGGGGATGAAGAGGCCCCAGAGACCGGACTCCTCCTGCGCAACCGACAAAGAGACGCCGACTTGGGTGCGCGGCCTGCCGTCGGCAAGGGTGACTCCCACCGTTGGCCCCATGCCCCCTCCCACGGCGTGGTCTGCACGGGCCGGAGTTGGACCGAGCGACAGACCGAGGAGGAGGAGTACAAGGACGATTGACGGGCGCATCGCAACTAGCTGGAACCAGGTCCGGGGGATCCGGAAATCGGCGGCGGAACCTAGCTTCCAGGAGCCGCCTTCGTCAAACACTGTTTACAACAGGCAACGGAGGGCGCATCGATCGAAGTGAGTAATGCTCTTGACGAGCCTGAGAAACTCAGTATTTATAACGAACGTTCGATATAACTACTGGAACCAAGCATGAACCCCTGGAAATACACCCTCGTTTTTGCGATCCCCTTGGTCACCGCTTGCGGCCTTCTGTTGGGCGGTCCCGCCCTCGCGGCCACCCCGTTGGTGGTCTTTGGGTTCGTACCACTCCTCGAACTCGTCCTCCCTGGAACCGCCAGCAACCTGAGCTCAGACGAAGAGGCCGATGCCAGACAGGACTGGCGATACGACGCAGTCCTCTACGCGACCGCCCCGATCCAGCTGGGCCTCATTGGCCTCTTTCTCCTCAAGGTGGCTGCCGGCGAGTTCCAGGGCCTGGAGTGGCTCCTGGCAACCGTGTCGGTAGGCATCAACTGCGGCGGCCTGGGCATCAACATCGGACATGAGCTCGGGCACCGCAGCTCAAGGCAAGAGCAGCGGCTGGCAAAGCTCCTCCTCGGGACCTCCCTCTACGCCCACTTCTTCATCGAGCACAACCGCGGCCACCACTCTCGCGTCGCAACGCCCGATGATCCGGCGTCCTCTCACCGTGACGAGTGGCTGTCGGCCTTCTGGCTCCGCTCGGTACTCGGGGGATGGCTTTCTGCCTGGCGCCTAGAGAACGTGCGTCTCTCTCGCCGTGGCCTCGGCCCCTGGACTTGGCAGAACGAGATGCTTCGCCTGCAGGTCTTTCAGGGCGCTGCCGTCCTCTCGGTCGCAGCCCTCCTTGGGGCCATCCCCGCACTGAGCTTCTGCACGGCAGCACTCTTTGGGATCCTCCTCCTCGAGACGGTCAACTACATCGAGCACTACGGACTTGCACGGAACGCCCGAGCACGCGGTGGCTACGAGCGGGTCACTCCCGCCCACTCCTGGAACTCGAACCGAACCATCGGTCGCTTCCTCCTCTTCGAACTGACCCGCCACAGCGACCACCACGCCAACCCCAAGCGTCCCTATCCAATCCTCCGCCACTTCGAAGAGAGTCCGCAGCTCCCCACCGGCTACCCCGGAATGGTCCTCCTGGCCCTCGTCCCACCGCTCTTCTTTCGGGTGATGAACCCTCGACTCCCCCAGCCGAAGGCCCTCTGATGCCACGCATCGTCGACCACAACCACCAACGCAGTCAGCTGCTGGCGCAGTGCTTTGAGCTCTTTGCCGAGCGGGGCTACGCCTCGGTCTCGGTCCGGCACGCCGCCGACGCGCTCGACGTCTCTACGGGCACCCTCTACCACTACTTTGGGAGCAAAGAGGGCTTGTTCGAAGCAATGATTCTCTGGCTCAGCGAGCGCGACATCGGGGAAGCCACGCTGGACATTCCAGAGGAGGCCTCCCAAGCAGAACGAGCGATGCAGATTCTGAGCTGGATTGGCGAACGCCAGGAGTACCTCCGGCGCGTCCTGCTCCTGGCGATGGACTTTCAGCGACAGCGACCGGACCCAGCCGGCCAGGCATTGGTCCAAGACATCGCGCGTACCTACCGCGAGGCCTTCGAGCTCCACACCGGTGGTGACAGTGCGGCCTGGGCCCTCGTCTTGGGCGACCTAATTTCAGAGCAACTAGAACCCAGTCCCGAGCGCACCGAAGCCCACCTCAGGGCCCTGATGGGCCTCCTCGCAAATCCCGGAACAAGCAGGACCCCAAAACCCAAGGCGGCGGGCACGACCTGAGGGGTCGGCCCGCCGCTCGAGTCTCGGAGATCGAGGCCGCCGCCGCTAGGGCACGACCACCTGGAACGACACCAACTTAGAGATGCTGTCGCCTACACCCTGAATGGCAATGGGGTAGACGCCAGCGGTTGCCGCACCGTCCACCTCGAGTGTCACCGCAGAACCCGTATCGGAGCTGGTAACCGTGGATGTCGTTATGGTGCACACCACCTCAGTCGGTGCATCGCAGGTGAGAGCAACGTCACTTGTGAAGTTGTCTCGCTGAACCTCCACCGTCACCGATCCGGAGGTACCTCCACTCAGGTCCTGGCTGTAGTCATCCACGTCAAGGGCGTAGTTGGAGAAGCCGGTGGCGTTGACCGTGATCGGAAAATCGGCTGTAGAGGTCATCCCCCCGTCGTTGCCCTCGACCGTGATCGTGCCATCTCCTGTGGCCGCGGTTGCGCCAACCTCGACAATCATGACTGCCGAATCACCAATGGCCGGGTCCTCCTCGAAGCTGACTGTGACCCCTGTCGGAGCCGCTGTCGACCCGAGAGCGACCGAGTCGGAGTGCCCGCCGCTGCGGTTAATCCACACCGTCATGCTTCCGTCCATGTCCTGATTAATCGAGTAGCTGGTCACCTGGCTTTCTAGGGCAAAGCTCTCGCTTCCCGAGCCGCCGCCCCCTACCCCAACCAAGATGGCCGAAGTCTTCGCCTGCAACCCCGCCACGGCGTTCACAATGATTGGGTACTCACCGGGAGAGGCGGTAGCGGCCACCGTGACCGTCATGTCAGTCGACAAGGCTCCGTTGGTTACGGGATCTGCATCAAAGGTACAGGTAATGCCTGCGGGCAGTCCCTGGCACTCGAGGTCCGCATCGTCGGTGAAGGTGCCGTGCCACTGCAGCTCCACCTCGAAGACCGCGAAGTCTCCAAGGGAGATCTCCTCGCTCAGGGGGTACACGTCAATGGCGAAGTCGTCCGTGCTTGCTGAGTTTACCGTCAAGGGAATCGTTACCGTGTCCGTCTCACTGCTCGTGGAGGTCCCGACGACCTCTAAGTCGTGATCACCGGTCGCTGCCGTCGAATCAAGATCCAAGTGAATCACTCCCACGTCCTTTTCCACCGAGACCGGCTCGTAGGTGACCGTTACCCCTGTGGGCACATTGGTAACTTCCAACGTCACCGCCTCAGTGAAATTCAGCTTCCTATCCACATAGACGTGCTGCGCACCGCTTCCGCCCTGGTTGCGTGTGAAGTTGCTGGTCTCCGTGCGCAAGGTGAAGGGACCGCCGGAGCCGGACGAGTCGTCGTCGTCCCCGGAGACACTGCTGTCGTCGTCGTCACCCGAGGTGGTGTCGTCGTCACCCGAAGCGGTGTCGTCGTCCCCGGAGGCACTGCTGTCGTCGTCGTCCCCTTGACTCTTGTCCGGGTCGCACGAGCCGAGGAAAGGGAGAGCTAGAAGCAGTGCTGCTAGCGGAATCAAGATACGTGGATGCATGTGGGGTCTCCTCCGAAGGGAGGAACATAGCGCGTTGGGAAGCAGCGGTCCCGGTCGGGGCTCAAGGCTGCGCC
>CAZQTQ010000036.1:0-6651 GCA_964596025.1 uncultured Rickettsiales bacterium | reverse complement strand
GAGCTCTTGGAGATCAAGCCGACGACCCTCACCTCCAGGCTGAAGAAGCTGGGAGTCGGCAGAGACCAACCCAATGCGAGGTAGCTCCAGCCCAGAAGCAGCGTGCAGTCTCCGCTCCGGAGGGCGACGATCGGGTCGCGAAGCCGACCGATGGGATCGAGGCCCGCGTTTTGTCCTCGACCGTAGTCAATGAGCAGACCAGGGCCGTGGCCAACCGGAGCCCTCTGACCGGTCCACGGGACGACCTCGAAGTGGCCAAAGGCCTTGATCTCGCCGGTCCCCCGCCGCATCGGCCGGCAAGGGGCGTCCAGTCCGTCCTGCTCGAGGCGGACGTTCCATCCGCGCAGTCGACTGGTCTCGGGGTCCCGGTGGAAGGTCTTGACGAAGGTCTTCCAGCTCAGTGCTTCCACCCAGGCCGGCAGGCCCAAGGAAATGCCGCGGTAGACGCTGTCGTCCAGCTCAGCCGGCGCGATGGGGTGCCCAGTCTCCAGCAAGTGCCGAAGCTCCCGGCGGCTAGCGCCCAGCAAGTTCGAGGGGCTCGTCATACCAAGAGGCTCCTAGGAAAGGTGCCGGCGCGCCAAGCACGCCAGGTGTCGCCCGGCGTAGAAGGCTGGGCCCGGCACCACCGGATGTAGGCATCAAAGGAGAGGTCCGGGTCGTCTTCCTCATCCGGATCGACCAGAGACTGACCTGCAATCGCGCGATCCGTGGCCTCGAGCAGGGCCTGGTGGTAGCCCTCGAAGACGCAGAGATCGGCGAGCCAGCGCGCCCGCGACGTCTGTCCGGCGGTGACCTCGGAGGCCTGCGTCCTTAGGCTCTCGAGACTCCCCGAAGAGCCCTGGAGGATCTCCAGGTCGTACGCAAACTGATTGCAGTCGTGGTGGGCCGCCAGAAGGTGCCGGATCATCCGGGAGGGGGGCTGGGCAAGACCCGAATGATCCAGGGGAACGATGGCACGCTCGAACAGAAGGAAGGGGAAGCGCAGGGGCCGAAATTGAAGGAGGCGGGCCCGCCAGGTCGGCCGGACCTCTTGAACCTGACAGGTCCCGATCGAATCGAATCGAAACAGCACCCGGTGCCACATCCGGAGGATCCCCAGCTCCATCTGCCAGAGGTTCGGGGCGGCGGCGATCACCCCCTGGGCGACAAGGAGGTCCAGGTGGTGGCGGATTCGGCGCGGCCACAACAGCACCCACCAGGCGTGCCAGCTAGGTCGAATCATCGGGGCGCTCCAAAGCTAGACAGGGTGGCTTCGTCGCGACGCTCCAGCTCGGCTAGGACGACCGAAGGTTCGGGGGCATCGGTCATCTCGAGCCATGCGGCAACCAGCTGCCAGCCAGCCTGATTCGCCGCCGGCTCCCGGTAGATGGCGCGGTGCAAGCTGGGGAGGTCCCGCAGGACCGCGAGGATGGGGTTCATACACAAGGCAAAGACCGGACTGTCCGTAGCGGCAACTAGGGCTGCGACAACGGCGAGATCGGCCTCAGCCAACGCGACCTCGTCCGCCCCCCGATCCACCTCGTCGGAGAAGGCGGCTACGGCGTCGTCGATCGCCCGCTTGGCCGAAGACCCCGCACCCGAGAGCAGCCACGAGCGTCGCTCACTCAGACGCTCGAGGACCAGGAGGGCGAGCTGTCGGCGGATGAGGAGCAAGTCCCCGACCAGAGCCCCTAGGCGGCCTTCCTCCCCCGCGATCTGCGCCAGAAGACCGAGCAGACGGGGACCGGAGGTCTGACGGAAGTCCAGCACCCGGTAGCCTCGCCCCTGGCGCACGTCCAGAAGCCCGTCCTCGCAGAGCCGCGCCAATGCAGCCCGGACAGTGCCCCGGTGCACGTCGAAGTCCTCGGACAGCCTGCGCTCGGGCGGCAAGCGAGAGCCCACCGGCAACTTTCCGCTGAGGATTGCGCGCTGGATCGCCTCAGCACAGCGATCGACCACAGAATCTGGCGTGTTGAGGGCGGCGAACATGATTGGTATATTGGATGGACCAATTTTCCATGTCAAGTTCAACGGGCGGATCGCCGCCGCCGTAGCGGCTCAGGCGATGTGCCGATCCAAGAAGGCGAACTGGTCCTGCCAAGCCCGCCGGGCGTTGTCCGTGAACAGGTAGTGGAAGGCGTGGTGGGAGCCTTCGTAGAAGCGAACGCTCCCCGGCTGTCCGCGCCCCTCGAGAAGGCGGCCGAGCCTTCGGGTGTCTTCGGCCACCGGATCCTGGCTCCCACAGATTGCGAAGATCGGCGGAAGAGGCCGATCGGGCTCCAGATGGGCTTCCAAGAAACGCAGGGGGCTGGCCAACTCCGCCTCCCCCTCCGCAGGCCCGAGGTACTCCTCGCACACGATCTGGATGCGACGGCGCACCCAAGACGGCAGCGACTCATCTTCCAAGTAGCGCTCCGCGCGATGCACCTCGAACAGACCGCAGGCTGGCAGGATGCAGGCGGGGTTGGGTTGCCGGTCGTAGATGGCTGCGGCCCATCTTTCGTCCCTTCGGTAGGCACCCAGAATGGCCAGGACCAAGCTCAGGTTGGCGCCAGCCGACTCGCCCGCATAGGCCAGGCGGCTGCAGTCGCCGCCGAAGTCGGCCGCGTGATCCAGCGTCCACTCCAAAGCAGCACATACATCCTCCACGGCCCCGGGATAGGCGCCCTCGGGCGTCAGGCGGTAGTTGATGCTGACCACGACAAACCCACGCTCAGCAAAACGCCGCGCTGGCACGCGGTGAGTCTTGCGATCCAGGATCCGAAAGCCACCCCCGTGCACGAAGAGCAGGACGGGAAGGGTCGCAGACGAGCCCTTGGGCCGAAGGACCTCGAGGGTGTGAGCCGCCTGGCCGGTTCCCCGGTAGTCGATGTCGTCGCCGGAGAGTTCGGTGACGTCACGCAGGTGCCTCGCCTCGGGGTGAGCCTTGGCCAAGGTCGACGCAGCGCGCAGTCCAATGTCGAGGAAGATCTTCAAGGAACGTCAGTAATGCGGGGGGAGGTCTTCGAGGGCGGCAGGCAGGGGCTCAGCCGGATTCTCCATCTGTTCACCAAGCCGGGCAAGCTGGCGCTCCAGGATCTGGATCCGCTTCTCGTAGCCGTCGACAAATGCACGCAAGGCATCACATTCCTTCCGGCGCTCCTCGCTACGAATCTCAAGCTCGACGATCCGATCCCGTAGACCTTGCAGCAGGCTCTGTTCCCCGACGTCATCGACCATGACGGGCATTCTACGCCGTGCAGCACCTCCCCGCCGCCATGCCGCCGGCCCGAAGGTTCTTCTCGATCTCCACCGAGTTCCTCGCCTTCAACCTCGCCTCGCTCCTCCTGATTTCCGGAGTCCTCCTCCTCGTGGTTCAAAAAGACCTGGACTTCGCCCGAGAGGCCATAGAGGGCGGCCAGGCCCCACCCTTCCGCCAGATCGCGGTCGAGATCGCCTTTGTATTGGGGGTGGTCGCCACCGGCTGCCTAGTGGTCACACGGAGCCTGGCCCGCAACCTGCGGATGATCCACGACCTGCAGCTGCGCGCCATGGAATCAGTCACCGCCGGCAACTACGCCTGCCAGGTCCCAGTCGTCCGCAACGACGAGCTTGGCCTGATTGCCGGCCACACCAACCAGATGATCGAAGCCCTGCGCGAGAAGCAGAGGGTCCAAGACGCCTTTGGCAAGCTGGTCAGCCCCGCGGTGGCCGAGGCCATCCTCGCCGAAGAGGAAGGGGCCGCCCTGCGTGGCCGCAGGGTCGAGGCTGTCGTCCTATTCACCGACCTCCGCAACTTCACCGGGCTCAGCGAATCGACCGAACCCGAAGGAGTCGTCTCCCTTCTCAACGAGTACTTCACGATGCTCGTTCAGGCTGTCTATGCGCAGGACGGCATCCTCGACAAGTTCATCGGGGATGCAGCCATGGCCGTCTTCGGTCTGGAGGGCAGGGAGGACGCCAGCGATCGTGCCTTTCAGGCTGCCCTGGCCATCCACGAGGGACTGGCCGGGGTCAACGAACGGCTGCAGGCGCGCGGCCTACCCGCCCTCGCCCAAGGCATCGGCTTGCACCAGGGCCCGCTGATCGCGGGGACGATTGGCTCCCAAGACCGGATGGAGTACACGGTGATCGGGGACACGGTGAACCTGGCGAGCCGGCTGGAGGGCCTCTGCAAGACGGTGGGCGCCCACCTCCTGGTCTCCAACACGGTCTACGCTTCGCTGTCCGAGGGGGGCCGGAGCCACCTCGTTCCTCGGGGTCTCCACCAGGTCAAGGGGAGGGCCGAGGGCGTGGAGGTCTATGGCCTCGCCTCAGGCGGACAGCAAGCCTAAGGCCACTGGATCTCCCGCTCCTACCCAGGCCGTCCCCGAGGCGGGCTGGGCACCTGATCGATGAAACCGCGGCACCACATCTCCAGCACCAACATCCCAAAAATCGGGTAGCTGAGGTCGAAGCGGCCGCTCTGGTTGTCGTCGAGCATCGTCTGTACCTGAGCCGGATCGAAGAGTCCGCGCCGCTTCACGCTGGCCTCACCGAGGAGATCGCCGACCAGGTCGCGCAGCTCGTGCCGGATCCATCGCCGTACAGGGGCACCAAAGCCCGTCTTGGGGCGGTAGATGACGTCGCGGGGAAGGAGTTCCTCCATCGCTCGCTTGAAGATCCACTTCCCCTCGCGACCCCGCTGCTTCCAACCCACAGGAATGCGGGCACAGTGTTCGACGAGCCGATGGTCCAAGAGGGGAACTCGGACCTCCACCCCCTCGGCCATGGCCATCTTGTCGGTGTAGTTGAGGTTGTGGTCGGCCAGAAAGTGCTTGGCCTCGAGGTAGAGCATCTTCTGGAGGGGGTCGGTGTCCGCCGGCAGCCGAGCGAGCGAGTCGAGCAGGGGTTGGGCGAGGTCGAAGGAGGAGAGTTCGTCCTGGACTCCAGGGAGGAAGAGGCCCCGGGCCTGCTCCGGCCGCATCCACCAGAAGTAGGAAACGAGCCGCTCTTCGGAGCTGAGATCAGCATGGGAGAAGGCCTTGGCCACCCGTCGGAGAACCGGGCCCCTCTGGGGGAGAGCCCGGGCCACCCCCGCCATCACCGCGCGCAGGGGGCGCGGAAGCCAGGCCCAGTAGCGCTCCAAGCCCAAGGCGTAGTGACGTCGGTAGCCGGTGAAGACGTCGTCCCCACCCGCGCCACTCAGCAACACCTTGATGCCGTGTTCCCGGGCGAGCCGAGAGATGTAGAGCACGTTGAGCGGTGCCGCATCCGCCTCCGGCTCGTCGAGGTGGTAGACGAGCAGGTCCAGGTCGTCGACGACCTCCGCCCCGACCCGAATGGTGTGCAGAGGCACACCCAGGTGCTCGGCCACCCGCCGGGCGTAGGGCAGATCGTCGGCAAATCCTTCGCCGGCGATCGCCGAGTGGTCCAGCTCGATGGTGAAGCACGGCAAGTCCTCACCCTGCCGCTGGGCCCTGCGGGCCAGAGCGACGACAGCACTCGAGTCCAGCCCTCCCGACAGGAAGGCACCCACCGGTACGTCGGAGAGCAGCTGGCGCTGGACGGCCGCCTGAAGCTGGGCGCGGGTCTCGTCGATGCAGCCCTCGAGGCTCGGCGGCGGCTCGATGGGCCCATAGGGTAGGTCGTAGAAGCAGGAGCGGCGCGCGACCCGTCCGTCCTTGACCACCAGCGCATGTCCCGGCTCCAGTTTCTGCACCGAGCGCAGCATGGTGAAGGGGGCGGTCGCCCACCCGTAGCCGAGGTGGGAACAGACGGCCCGCGGATCGATGCTTCGATCAACTGAGGGGTCTTGGAGAAGGGCCTTGAGCTCCGATCCGAAGAGGAATCGACCGGCTACCTCCGCGAAGTAGAGCGGCTTGACCCCCAGACCATCCCGAGCGACGAGCAGCTCCTGGCACCGGTCGTCCCAGATGCCCAGAGCAAAGATGCCGTTCAGGCGCTTGAGGAAGCTCTCGCCATCCCGCAAGTAGAGCCGGAGAATGACCTCGGTATCGGATCGGCCCCGGAAGGTCACGCCGTCGGACTCGAGCTCGTCGCGGAGGGCGGGGGAGTTGTAGGTCTCGCCGTTGTAGACGATGTGGACGCCACCGCAGTCGGATGCCATGGGCTGGGCGCCCTGCGGGCTGAGGTCGAGGATGGACAGCCGGGTGTGGGCCAACCCGATGCCCCGCTCCGGTGCAGCGTAGAGCCCTTCGGAGTCAGGCCCACGGTGGCGGATTGACGCCTGCATCCGCTCTAAGAGGGCCCTATCCACACGGCCCTGCATGCCCGCAATGCCACACATGGGCGAGACCTTATCAGCGGCGGTGCCCGCCGTCCTTCCCCCGGTCCCAGACGTGGACTTGTCGAGGCTGCTAGCCTGCTCGTGCCTGAGGGGTAACCGAAGGTCGATGCTCTTCAGAACCAGAGTTTCACCAACGCTTGGAGAGATCCCGATGGCCCATGCAACCCGCCTGTTCCTACTTGCCCTCTGCCTCGGCGTGGCAGGCTGGCAGTTCGCTCAAGCGGCTGCACCCGGCCATCCCGCCCAGCCCCAGCTCGCCCGCTTCGCCGTACCCGATGGAGGCCTCCTGGCCGAAGCTACCCACCGCGCCTCCCGCGATTTTTCGGCCTGGATCCACTTCTACGCAAAATCCAGCCAGCCACTGGCAACCCAAGCGGCGATCGAAGAGGTCGGAGGACGAGTCG
>CAZQTQ010000035.1:6547-17850 GCA_964596025.1 uncultured Rickettsiales bacterium | reverse complement strand
GATGCGGAGGCAAGCGAAGCCGCGGAAGAAGGGGATGCGGGCGAAGAAGCCGGAGCTGAGGAGGACAAAGCCGAGGGAGATGCGGCCGAGACTTCGGACACTGGTGAGGGAGATGAAGCAGAGGCTCCCGCCGAAGAGGCTCCTGCCGCAGAAGCTCCCGCCGAAGAGGCTTCCACCGAAGAGGCCTCCACCGAGGAGGCAACTCCGGCTCCTGAAGAAGCGGCTGCTGAAGAGGCGGCACCCGCCGCTGAAGAAGAAGCACCCGCACCCGCCGCTCCGCCTGTGCTGACCTTCCGCCTCTCTGCGGAAGATCGCGTGCGCTTCAACTTCCCCTCCGATCACGCCTACGACGGCTCGCTTGGCGTCGACTGGACGATCAGCAACCGCGCCCGCGTTGGCCTCGCGGCGGACTTTGGTCCGGTGTATGGCTTCGTCCAGATTCAGGACGTCCGCACCTGGGGCAGTGAAGGCTCCACGACGGCGGACGGAAGCCTCAGCGACTACTCAGCCGACGGCCTCGACGTGCACCAGGCCTACGCCGGCGTCGCCCTACCCATCGGGTTGGACATCCGGCTCGGACGGCAAGAAGTCCAGTGGCTGAACGGTCGCCTTCTTGGCAGCAACGACTGGGAAGACCAGGCGCGCTCCTTAGACGCAGTTCGCTTGGCCTTTACGCAGGCAAATTTCCAGATCGAAGCGCTCTACTCGAAGATGACCGAGCGACCCATCGACGACACCGACCTGACGGACCGGGCTGAGGACTACCACCTCATCGCCGCCCACGGCGGTCCGCGCATGGGCGAAACCCTCGCCGTCGACGGCGTGTTGTTGGTCGATGTCGACATGTCGACGGACCACACCCGCGCGACTGCGGGCGCCTACGCCAAGGGAAGTGCCGGCATCCTCCACTTCGAGGTGGAAGGCTACGGCCAGATCGGTCGCCAGAGTGAGGCCTTGGACTACCGGGCTTGGATGGTCGGCGCTCGCTTCCGGGTGGCGCCAGAGAACAAGCTCAAGTTCCACATCGGCGGCGGCGTCGATGTGCTCTCGGGTGACGACGATGCAATCGACGGGGTCGACGGTAACTTCACCCCGTTGTGGGGGCTTCGGCACGCCCTGTACGGCCAGATGGACCGCTACAAGAACTTCCCCGGCGACACCCGCGGCGGCGGTCTCTTGGACGCGATGGTCAACCTGGCGCTGAATCCCTACAGCATCATGTCCCTGGCTCTAGACGTCCACATCTTCGCCTCCCCCTCCGCAGCCGAAGGGGAGGAGGCCTTCCACGGCGTCGAGTTGGACCTGGGCACTCAGTGGAAGCCCTTGAAGCCGCTGACTATCTACGCCGGAATGTGGGCCTACATCCCGGGTGGATGGCACGGCCAGGATCTGCAGCCGGAGATCGGTGGAGCAATCCAGACTGCCTTCGCCTTCAAGTAAGTCGGCGGAGACGGAATCCACGATCGGGGGACGTCCAATAGGGCGTCCCCCGATTGCGTTCTAGGGCGCAAGGGGGCATTCCGCCAGACCCGGCCCTGGCCCGTGCTTCGCCCCCCGACCCGCCGAAGCAACCCGGACCGGAAGCCAAGCCTGGCTAGAGCGTCTTGCGGTAGAGCCCGTACCAGCGCTCCCCGCTGGTCGAGCCGTCGGCGTAGCGACGGCTGGGGTTGTCAGCACGGATCATCGCCCCGAACCACTGGTTGTACAGGTCCTCTCCTCGCTCGAACAGCTCCACCGTCAAGGCCTCCATCACACCTTTTCGGCGATGAGCCGGCGACACGCCGACCGTCTTGGCCACCGCTCCCCTCCAGCTGTGGGACCGGAGCGTCGAGGCGTGGGTTTCGTAGTCCAGCGCGGCAGCGAGTACCCTGCCCTCTCCGGCCCCCTGCGTCACCAAGGGCCCGTAGTGAGGGTAGACGAGGAAGAAGCCCGCGATGTCCCCCTCCGGCCCCAGCGCGAGCACACTGGCGTGAGGACAAGCCCGACGGATGAAGCCCTCACCGCACTTCGCTGCGAAGGCCTCAAAGCTCAGCGGCGAATAGGCGAAGTTGTTGCCGAAAATGGCGTCGATGATGCCGTGCAGCTCTGGCAGCGATGCCAGCCAGCGCTCGTGGCCCAAGGCTTCGAAGCGGTAGCCTGTCTCGAGCAGCCTGCGGCGAATGGGCGCTTTGAAGCGGCGGAGGACCTTCGCTGGCTCTTCCTCCCCGATCTGTGTCAGGTAGGTCTGCGACAGCTCAAAGCCGAGGGCCTCGAGTAACTGTGGGTAAGTCGAGGGATTGTAGGGCTCGTCGGGGAAGGTACGGGCGCCAGCCTCAGCGGCCAGCCGGAGCCGGTAGTTCCCATAGGTCGTAAAGTTGATGGGGCCGTAGAGTTCGGTAGCCCCCCGCTCTCGGGCCCAAGCCTCGGCCCTCTCAAAGATCGCCCGGTCCACCCCCTCTTGTTCCTCGGTCTCCCAGTAGCCAAAGAAGGCAACGGAAGCACCCTCGACCCGGAGACCCGGCTGATGAAAGGCAACCAGACGGGCCGAGCCCTCCACGGAGAGACACGCCCACTCTCCCTGAGCAAGCCAAGGGTTGGAGGCGGAGAAGGTCTTCTCAAGCCCTTGGGCGTCCTCGGGAACCCACTGGTCGACGCCATCGTAGAGGCGATGAGGCAGCTCCGTGAAACCGCTCGGGAGGCCATCACCCGGAGCGCAGAGTTCCACCGCAGGACTCACCTAGGAGCCCTCCGCCAAGTCCAAACGCTCGACTCGCCCTGAGCCGCCATCGAGTCGGACCCGTTCGCCGTCCTCGACGATCGAGAGGAGTCCTGGCACGCCCACAACCGCGGGGATCCCCAGCTCACGGGCAACTACGGCCGAGTGGCTGAGCGTGCTGCCCCGCTCCACCAGAATCCCCGAAGAGCTCGGAAAGAGGGGCGCCCAGCCGGGGTCCGTGCGCACAGTGCAGAGGATGCGGCCGCCGACATCCAGCTCGTCCTGCGGGCTCAAGATCACCCGAAGTGGCGCCTCGACAGTGCCCGGATAGCAGCCAGTCCCTTGAAGAACCGCCGCCTTGGTGTCGACCTCCAGGGCCTCGGCCTGACCCAAGGAATTGCCGTGGTAGACCGGAGCGCAGCAGAGCACCCGGTGATCGGAGTCCAAGGCCTCGTAGGCGGAAAACTCGGCCTTTCGGGCCCGGGCCACGGCGGCCAAGTCTGCATTGAGTGACCGCCCCTCGTAGTAGGCCCGAACCTCTTCCGTCGACAGGTAGAAGACGTCCCTGGGGGCATCGAGCCGCCCCACCTCAGCGAGGCGGCGCCCCAGAGCACGGTAGGTGTCCCGATAGAGCCCGAACATGCGGGTACGGGCCAAGCGCATGTTCTCGCGGTTGCGCACTGCCTCGCGGGCCTGCCGCAGGACCGGCCGCGCCCGAAGGCGAGTCCAGAGGCCAAGCCGACCCCGCAAAGCTCCCTCGGCCTCCCCCCGGAGGTCCTTTTCACGGGCCGCCAGTGCTTCGGGATTCAAGTCCGGGCGACCCAGAAACTGAACCAAGACACGAAAGACAAAGGACGGATCTTCCCGCAGCGAGACCGTCTCGAGCTTCAGCTCGCCCATGCAGCGGTCACCGTAGCGCTCGAGGTAGTGGTCGATGGACGCCGCAAACTGCGGGCGAAGGCTTCGAATCGCTTCCAATCCGGCGTGCCCAGAGGCGGACTGCAAGGCGGTTGAGAGTTCCTCGTCCTCCCGTGCCTCCGACGCAAGCCGGAGCAAGACCTTGGTGGGCTCGGTGCTCTCGATGCCCTCTTCACCACTCATCAGCGGGATGAAGAGATCCTCATTCGGCTCGCCCAAGAGACGCCGCAGTCGGCCAGTGGCCATCATTACGTAGAAGTCGTTGACGATCGGGACGTGCCAGCGGTCGAGCATCGTCGTCCGCAGGTGGTCGAGGATGGCCATGCAGCCCGCAAAGCTCGCGTCCTGCAGTTCCTCGCGGTCGACGCCGGCGTAAGCGGCCTCGAAGTCACTCAGGAAAGACTCGACGCTGCGGCTCAGTCCTCCGAACTGGCGCTTCAAGCGGAGAAGCAGAAGAAGCATAGAGGGCAAGCGTCGGAGCTTCGCACCCAGACCAAGGACGCGGTCCTCAATGAAGTCGACGGGCTCGGTGAGGCCCATCATCGCCTCCATATCGGCCTTGTTCGTGCCGAAGGAAGGCAACAACAAGAGACCGCGGTACCAGTTGTTGATGTTGTAGTAGACCCGACCGCGGACCAGCCCGAGCAGGTTGCGGAGCATCGACCGATGGGCCTCGATGACCGGGGCGCCGATTCCCAGAGCCACCATGGTCTGCTCGTAGACGCTGGCGTAGGCCTCCGAGGCAAAGGAGAAGGTAAGCGGGGTGGTTACACCGCAGTAGCTCTCCTGAATGTTGCTGTTATCAAAGACGAGGACGGGGCCATCCTCGTTGGGGGGGGCCTCAACCTCCACCCGAGCCGTTAGCGGTGGCGGCGCAGTTGGCGGATCCGGCAGGCGGGTAATGGGACGGGTCTGGAGGAGAAAGAGCTCATCCCCGCGAAAGGTCCACTCCAAGTCCTGCGGTGCACCCAAGACTCCGGCCAGACGCAGCGCTTCTTCGCAGAGCCGGCGGACTTGGTCTGTACTGAGGCACCGCACCCGCTGCAGTTCTTCTTCCACCGCCACCTCTTCGGTCCCCGGTCCGCCGTCGCGCTTCGGGAGCAACTGCAGGTCCTTGGTTGCGAGCGAGCAGCCCACCTCACCTTGTCCGTGGGCCCAAGTGAACTCGTCCGTATTGCAGGCCCCGGACACGACCCCCTCGCCGAGACCCCATGCCGCCGTCAAGAGAGCGTGATCCCTGCGGCCGCTGACGGGGTGAGCAGTAAACAGGACGCCCGACACCTCTCCGTGGACCATCTCCTGGACCACGACCCCCATCTGGGGCAAGCCCACCTCGTCTTCGTGGCGGAGCCGGTAGAGCAGAACCCGCGGAGAAAAGGCCGCAGACCAACAGGAACGCACCGCATCCCCCACCTCGTCCAAGCCCCGGCAGAAGAGGAAGGTCTCGAGCTGGCCCGCAAAGGAGGCCGTCTCGGAGTCCTCTCCCACCATGGAGCTTCGGACCGCAATGGGGCTCTCGCCCCAGGGCGCGATCCCGACCCGAATGAGCTCGACAGCCGCATCGCTCAGCGGCGTCTTCAAGAGGCCCTTCGCCGCCGTCTCGGCAATAGACTCGGCAGCCCTCTGCCGGCCTTGCGGATCGTCCCGAGCCGCATTGAGCGCCGCAAAACCGGCCGTCAGCGCGTCCCCGAGTCCGACCGCCGCCACCTGGGAACGAAACTCTGAAGAAGGGAGGACGACAAAGGGAGGGACCTGGGCTCCAGCCCGCTGGAGGCGAAGAAGGCCTTCGGCCTTGCCGCCGAGGCCCGCCGCCTTCGGGGCCACGGGGTTCAGCTCCACACGATCCCCCGCTCGATGACCACGGCGGCCACCAGCAACCCGTACTGGCCGAGCATCGCCGCACCTACCGCCATTTCATTCCGCTTGCGTGCTGCCGCCGTGGGCTGGGTGAGGTAGAGGAACAGAGAGGCAGCAGGGACCAGGGGAAGTACACAGACGAGGCCGATCCAAAGACCGCTCATCCCTCCCTCCAACAGGCCGGCGAGGAGAGTCCAGAGTAGGGCCGTTGCACCCAGCAAGAACCCGAGGACTGCCGCTGCTGCCCCCCTCCGCCCGAGGATCTGGCTGTAGGACTGGATGGTCTCCCGCTCCTCTTCGATTCCCTTTGCCTTTCGCGTCACCTCAAAGGAGGCGCCCGAGAGGAAGGACAGCGCCGCAAGCATCCCAATAGCCAGGGGAAGCTCGGTGGTCTGTGCACCCATCTGAGCCAGCCACACCAGAGCCATGGGCATGACGAGCATGTGGGAGAAGGCGTAGAGCACGAGGCGCTTCTCGAGCCAGGAGCCGATGAAAAACTCCACCGCCATCAAGGAGCTCCAGACGAAAGTGATGATCCAGCTCCCGGAGATCGGGCCCCAGCCTCCGTCGAGACCGAAGGAGACCGCGGCCTGGGCGCCGATGGCCAGACCGCCCAAGACCTTGAGGTGGCCGAGCGAGATGCGGCCACTCTGCAAGACTCGCTCGGGATGGTTTACGAGGTCGAGATCGAAGTCCTTGTGCTCATCGAACACCCGGAGCATGAGGAAGAAACACCAGGAGGCGAGGAAGCCCCAAAGATCCGGCAAACCGAGGACTACGCTGCCCTCGGTGACGAGCGCACGGCCGATCAGGGCGGCTGTCCCGTAGAGAACGAAGAACATCACCCACTGGTCGGGGGGGAATCGCTCCTTCATCCAAGCGGGGACCTGGGACCAGCTAGCTTCTGTCTCCATGTGCCCTCGGGATAGCACAGCTTGGGTTGTTAGGATGTCGACCGTGTCCGGGAATTTTGTCGATCGAATCCTCCACCATGTGGGGACCCAACCGGACGCAACCGCTCTACAGCTACCGAACGCCTGGACTAAGACCGAGGTCGTCGAGTCCACACGAGTGAGCTTTGGCGAGCTGGGCGAGCGGATTGGTGCCTACCAGGAGGGGCTGCGGCGGGAGGGCTTCGCCCAAGGGGACCGCGTCGTGGTTCTCATTCCGGTCTCGGTCGACCTCTATGCCTTGGTCTTGGCGCTCCTGGCTTCCGGGATCGCAGCCGTCCTCATCGACGCCCAAATGGGCACCGCCAACCTCGTCAAGGCCCTGCGCGACTCAGGGGCCAAGGGAATCGTCAGTGTCGACCAGCTGCTGCGGCTGCGTTGGTTCCTTCCCGTCCTCTGGGGCAAGAAGAAGTACTGCCGGGAGGGAGGTGGGCTCTTTATGCACTCCCTGGAGGCCCTGCAAGTTACTGGTTTTGCTCCGCAATCCCTCGCCTGTGATGCCACAGACCACGCCCTCATCACCTTCACATCCGGTTCCACCGGCCAGCCTAAGGGAGCCGACCGAACTCACGGCCTACTCACGGCCCAACACCTGGCCCTCAAAGAGCACTTTCCCGAGACGGAAGACGAAGTCGACATGCCCTGTTTTCCGGTAGTCACACTGCACAACCTGTGCTGCGGCGTGGCCACGGTCTTGCCCCCAGTCGATTTCGCGGCCGTGTCCTCTGTCGCCCCCCTGGCCGTACTGCAATGGGCCGAACAGCAGGGAGTCACCCGGATGAGCGGAGCGCCGGCCTACATCCACCCCATCATCGCCGCCATCGAGGGGGGCGCCGCGCCACCGGGGAGCTTGCGGACGCTCGGAGTGGGTGGAGCCCGCGTTTCGACCGACCTCTGCCGGCGGAGTCTCTCCGCCTTCCCCGGCGTCGAGTCGAAGGTCCTGTACGGCTCGACCGAAGCGGAACCGATTGCGAGCGTTCACTTCGAAGAGGTAGTCGAAGCAGCCAAACAGGGGCTAGAAGGTGCCTTGGTCGGCATCGAAGCCCAAGCGGCCGAGGTCGCCTTGGTCGCGCTTCCCGAACCGCCGCCCCCCCTCGACGAGCGGGGCATCGAGCCCTTCCGCAGCGCCGCCGGCGAGCTCATCGTCCGGGGGCCCCACGTCAACCGGGGCTACCTCGACAATCCCGAGGCCAATGCCCAAAACAAGCTCTACCCACCCGACGGAACGGTGTGGCATCGGACCGGAGATGTCGCCCGACGCGACGACAGAGGCCGCCTGTGGCTCACGGGACGGGTGAAGGATCTGGTCCGCATCCGCGGCCAAACCGTCCACCCCTTCCCCTTAGAGGAAGCTCTCGACCAACTCAGAGGATTGCGTCGAAGCGCTCTGGTCGCCGACTCTTCCGGCCGAGCCCACCTTGCCCTGGAGGCAGAAGCCGGCCAGGATCTCGGCGAGCTCGAAGACACGGTGCGCGAAGTACTCCAGGGGCGGGACATCGCCTCCGGGGACGATGGATCGCCCCTCCCCATCCTATGGGTGCAAAGCATGCCTGTAGACCGGCGCCACAACAGCAAGATCGACCGGCCCGGCCTGCGGGCGCGGCTGGACGGATCCTAAGTGGCTTCCCTGCGCTCGGAGGTCGCCCAGATCATGAGTCTGGACCGGGTGCGCTACTCCCAGGTCTGGGAGGACCACCGCATCCTGGAAGAGGGGCTCGCCATCTCGCCCGAGGACGACGTGTTGTCGATTACCTCAGCCGGTGACAACGTCCTAGCCCTGCTCTTAGCCGGCCCACGCTCGGTCACCGCCATCGACATGAACCCCAGCCAGAGTGCGCTGCTCGAGCTGAAGCTCCGGGCCATCGAAGCGCTGAGCGCCTTGGAGCTGGCCACGCTGGTCGGCCTGAGGCACGAAGGGAACCCAGTGAGTCTCTACCGCGGGCTCCGGGGCAGACTGAGCGAATCGGCTCGCGCCTATTGGGATGCGCAGGAGCCCGCGATCCGGAGCGGCCTCACCCAGTCGGGGCGGCTGGAGGCCTACATCGGTGGCTTCGCGACGGACCACCTGCCCGAGCTCTGGCCCGAAGACCTCTTCCCCCGACTCGTCGAAGCAGAGAGCTTGGACGCCCAAACCGCGCTGTTCCTAAGTGAAGGACGCACCGACGCCTTCTGCGAGCGCTTTCGGTGGTACTTCGGCCGCGAGATGATGGCCAAGCACGGGCGCGATCCGGCCCAGTTCGTCCACGTCGACGGCGGCGACGTAGGGCGCTACTTCTTGGACCGAATCACCTGGGCCTGCACCCACACCCGCCTGTCAGACAACTACTACGTCGAGTTCTTTCTCACCGGCCGCTACCGCAATCTCGAGGCTGGCCCCCCCTACCTGCGTCCCTCCAACCTCGCCCGCCTCAAGGACGGCGTTGCGCGAGTCCGCATCGTGACCGGGGAGCTCGAACAGATGGAAGAGGGCTCGTTTAGCAAGGCCAACCTCAGCGACATCTTCGAGTACATGAGCCCCGACCTGAACCGGGCGGTCTTTGGCCTCCTGGCAGACCGGATTCGGCCAGGCGGTCGGATCGCCTGGTGGAACCTCCTCGTCCCGCGCGGGGTGCCTGAGGCATTCCATGCTCGGCTGCGGCCCCTGCCAGAACTCAGCCGCAGCCTGTGGGAGCGAGACCGCTCGTGGTTCTATCGCGCCTTCCACGTGGCAGAGGCGGCATCGTGATCGAACTCCTCGTCCGTCGACGCTGGTTGGCCCTCGCGCTCTTGGGACTTGCCCTGGGGGCGGTGTCGCCCGGTGCGAAGACCGCCGCCGTCCCCGACAACGCCCTGTCGGTCTGGTTCCTCGAGACCGACCCCGAACTGCAGCGCTACTACGCCTTCCAGGACTCGTTTGGAAACGACGAGGTAGTCCTGCTCCTGGTCGAGCCCCCAGGGGGCGCACTGAGCCCCGGTGGCCTGGCCCAGCTGGACGCCCTCAGCCAAGAACTCGAGTCCATCGACGGCGTGCGGAAGGTTCACTCGCTTCGTACGGTTCGCGATGCTTGGAGGACCGAAGACGAAGAGGGCCGGGGCACGGTGCACTTTGCGCCGGCGATCGAGGGCGGCCTGGAGCGCCTGAGGCAGAACCCCCTCATCCGGGACCGCCTCATCAGCGCGGACGGAAAGAGCGCCATGCTCTGGGTCGAGATGGACGCGAGGGGCGACTTTGACGCCCGCCGGGACACCATCATCACGGGCGTCCAAGAGAATGCAGACGGCGTACTAGGAGCCATCCCCCACGCACTCGGCGGCATCGGCGTCATCTACTCGGGCCTCAACCTAATCACCCAACACGACTTTGGTCTCTTCGTGGCGTTGGGCTACCTCCTGCTGTTCTCGGCCATGGGGTGGTTCCTGCGAAGCTGGCGACTGGTTGTCGCGACCTCCGGCGTAGTGACCGCGGGAACCCTGGCCGCGCTGGGCTGCTACGGCCTGGCCGGTCACCAGCTCAACATGGTCACCGTCGTGCTGCCGACCCTCATCATCGTCTTGGGCTTAGCCGACGTGGTGCACTTTCCCGCCGCATTCGTCCGCATCCGACGCGAACGTCCCGACACATCCCCAGAGGAGCAGACCGTTGCGGCACTCCGAGAGGTCTTCTTGCCTTGCTTGATGACCACCGTCACGACGATGGCGGGCTTCCTGGCCCTGGTGTCCTCCCCGATGGCAGTGATCCGACACCTCGGTACCTTCGCCGCCATCGGAGTTGGGACAGCGCTCCTTGCGAGCGTAGTCGCCATGGCCGCAGTTCTGCCTTCGCTGCCGCCCAACTGGTCGATGCCCGACCAAGCCCCACTTCAGGGCCTCATCCGGACGATTCAGGGCGCGCTGCTGCGCCGGAGACCAGCCCTGATTGTCGGAACCACGGCCCTGGTCGGCCTGTCGCTCTGGGGAGCTTCCCTGGTGGTAACCGACACCTACACCATCGGCTACTTGCCCGACGACCACCGGGTCGTTCGGGACCACCATTTCATCGAAGAACGCTGGGGCAACTACTCCGTCCTCGACTTCCTCCTCGAGCCCACCGACGGGAGAGCTATTGATTCTCCGGAGATGCTGGCCGCCGGGGAGCGTTTCGTCCGAGAGGCGGAAGCAATCGAAGGCATCCGAACCGGGGCTGGCCTCCACAGCGTGCACCGGAGACTTGCGGATGTCTTGGGCGCGGCGATACCAGCCGATGAGCCCTTGCCGCCCGACCTGGTCGCCCAACTGAGACTTCTTCTCGAGATTCAGGGCTTCTCCTGGGACCGGAACGATGAAGACTACTCCGCCAATGTCCTCGCCCCCTGGCGCACCGAAGACGGGAACTTAGGGCGCCTCACCCTGGTGGGTGGGATGGTCAGCGCAGTCCAACTCGACACCCTCTTGCAGCAACTCCAGGCCCTCGCAGACACCGCGTTCGAGGGCATCGGAACCCTTCGCCCCGCCGGCTACCCGCCCCTCTACACCCGGATCGTCGACTACGCGATGACGAGCCAGATCCGCGGCTTCTTTCTCGCCCTCGCCATCATCTTCATCCTCATGCTTCTCTGGCTACGCTCCCCCCGCCTCGCTCTGATCTCGCTGGTACCCAACGTCATCCCCGTGGGTGTGATGATGGGTCTCATGGGAGTTCTCGGGATCCACCTCGACATCGCCACCGCCACGGTTGGGGCGATCGTCATCGGCGTCTCCATCGACGACACGGTCCATTTTCTGCTGCACTGGCGGGAGGCGGAACGAAAGGGCTTGGCCTGGGAAGAGGCTGTTGCCCATACCTTTGACCACGCGGCCCTTCCCGCAGTTCTCACCACCGTACTCTTGGTCATCGGCTACCCCGTACTGCTCTTGGCCGAGGTCAA
>CAZQTQ010000035.1:0-6537 GCA_964596025.1 uncultured Rickettsiales bacterium | reverse complement strand
ACGGTCATCGCCTTCGGGCTCTTGACGACCGTCGCCGCCGTGGCCGCCCTCTTTGCCGATCTCGTGGTCCTGCCCTTGCTTCTGCGCGCCTTCCCTGCCAGGAATGCCCCATGAGTACCGCCAACCGTCGCTTTGGACGGCGGGTCCTTCCTCCTCCTGAAGAGCCCTTCTTCGTGGACCTGGACCTTCCGGAGCGAGCCATCTCCTGCCGGCTCGTAGACCTGAGCAAGGTCGCGGTTCGCATTGCACCGCCCGAGGGCATGGTCGTCGACTGGCAAGAGGGCATGTGGGTCGAGCAGGTGCGAATCCGCTACGGCGACGTGCCGGTGGAGACGCTGGGAACTCTAGAGGTCACCGAGTTGTCGGTCGATAAGCGCGGGCTCACGGTCCTGCTCACAGCCCGAGAGAGCGTGGAGAAGGCAGCTGTGTGGCGGGCGCTGAACAGCCTGGCCACCGGCGAGATCGGGAGATTTGGGAGCACCACCATCGCTCCTGGCCACATCCCCCGCGTACCCGCCCGGGGCCTCTACACCGAGGAAGCCCGAATGGAGCGTCTGGACTTCATGCGGGAACTGTCCGAGGCGCCGATGCTCCACACCGCCCACACCCGACTGCGCGCCGACAAGCTCACGGGCAACATCGAGAACTTTCTCGGTTCGGTCGAGATCCCGGTCGGACTGGCTGGCCCCCTCCTCTTCCGCGGACAGGACGCCAAGGGGCCTCTCTACGCTCCGCTGGCGACAACAGAAGGTGCGCTCGTTGCCTCGGCGACTCGGGGGTCCCGCGCCATTACCGAGTCGGGTGGCGTCACGACCCGTGTAGTCAGCCAACGCATGATGCGTGTGCCGCTCTTCGTGCTCGGCGACATGCGGGGCGCCCTGGTCTTCACCAACTGGATCCGAGACCACGAAGCCGAGATCCGAGAACAGTGCATGCGCGTCTCACGCCACGCCAACCTCGTCAGGGTTCAACCCAAAGCGCTGGGGAACATGGTCCACGTCGAGTTCCTCTACGAGACCGGCGATGCGGCAGGCCAAAACATGACCACGACCTGCACTTGGCACGCTTGCCAGTGGGTCATGAAGCAGATGGAGCACATGGATGCCATCCGCTTCGACAACTTCATCATCGAAGCCAACATGAGCGGCGACAAGAAGGTGAACTTCGGCTCGTTCATCGAGGGGCGTGGGACCCGGGTTACCGCCGAGGCACTGCTCGACCGGGACAGCGTGGAGACCATCCTCAAGGTCTCGCCCGAACAGCTCCTGCGTAGCAACCAGGGCTTCCTGGCGGGCAGCGTCCAGCGCGGCATGGTCGGCTACAACATCAACGTCGCCAACATCGTGGCCGCCCTCTTTACTGCGACAGGACAAGACATCGCGTGCGTTCACGAGAGCAGCCTGGGCCAGTTCCACCTGGCGCCGGCTCCCGAAGGCATCTACGCCTCGCTGCTCCTGCCCAGCTTGATCGTCGGCACCGTAGGGGGCGGAACCGGGCTGCCCAATCAGAACGAGTACCTCCAGATGATGGACTGTGCGGGGCCGGGCAAGGTCGCTCGTCTGGCGGAGATCGTGGCCGGCTTCTGCCTTGCACTGGACCTCAGCACACTCAGTGCCATCGCCAGCGGCCAGTTCGCCCGGGCCCACGAACGGCTCGGCCGCAACCGCCCGGTGAAGTGGTTCAAGAAACAGGAGATCACTCCTGCATTCTTCGAGGGGGCGATGAGGGCGCAGAGCGGCGATGAGGACCTGAACGTCCACACCGCGGAGCCCGTCACAAACGTCAAGCTCGGGAGCTCCATCATCACCGAGCTCACCGCCCGCAAGGTCAAGAAGCTGGTGGGCCACTTCCCCTACCGCTTGCAGTGGAGCGACGGCAAAGGAGTGGAGCAGGGCCCCACCGAGGTCTTGGTCAAGGCCAAACCCGTAGACGGCGAGGTCGTGGTGATGGTCAACAGCATGGCCGCCATGTGCGGTCCCCGGCTGGCCGCGGCCCACAACAAGTTCAAAGAGAAGCTGGGCTTTCGGGGCTGCGATCGGAGGGAGTTGGCGATCTACCGCCAGAGAGACCCGCGCTTTGTCGACCACTCGCCGAGGGCCTGGGGAATCATCGAAGACAAGGAGCGGGAAGCCTACATCCTCGTACTCGAGCGCCTACAGAACTTGGTCCACATGGACAGCGCCGATGACGTCAGCGGCTGGGAGCCAGACCACATCGAGACTGCCCTCGAGGGCATCGCCCAAGTTCACGCGATCTGGTACGACCGAGAAGACGAGCTACGAGAGCAGGACTGGATTGTGGATCCGCCCTCCTACGCCACGATGGTCGACCTGACCGAACTGTGGGAGGCCTTGGGGGTCCACGCAATGGAAGAGTTCCCCCACTGGTTCGGCAAGAACGACCTCAAGCTCCACCGCACCCTCGTCTCGAACATCCCCCGGTGGTGGAAACCAATCGAGGACCTGCCGAAGACCCTCATCCACAACGACTTCAACCCGCGGAACCTCGCCCTGCGACCGGGCGATGGGGGCAAACTGAGGCTCTGCGCCTACGACTGGGAGCTGGCCACCGTCCACATCCCGCAGCGAGATGTCGCCGAGTTCCTGGCCTTCGTGCTGCCTCCTGACGTCACCGAGGATCGGGTGAGCCACTACGTGGGCGTACACCGAAAGGCGCTCGAGAAGGCCGCTGGGGTGTCGATTCCCGAAGACCAGAGTCACTTCGCCTACCGGCGTGGGCTGCAGGACTTCGCCATCACCCGCTTCGGGCTGTACTGCATGGCCCACACCTTCCGCCACTATGGCTTCATGGAGCGGGTGGCGCGCACGGTCCGCCACCTCATCCGACTGGAGATGGGGAAGTAAGGCGGCGGTGAAGCCCCGGCAGCCCGGGTCAGAACTGGAAGTAGATGAAGATCTGCTGCCCGCGGAGGAAGCCGCAGAGCACGACGACCATTCCGCTGTATAGGATCGCACGCAGCACCCTCTCGAAGAGGGAACCCGCTGGGGGGCATTGGGGAGAAACGTGCTCTACCGGGCCCTACCGGCTAGGAAGAGGCGCGTAACTGTAGCGGGAGTGATCCGCAGTCGTAAATGAACTAGGCTTGCGCCGTCACCGGTGGACCGAACCGCCGATTCTACGATGGAGTCCAAATTGAGCGATTACCACTGTGATGCGTGCGGGATGGGCGTCAAAGGCATGACCTGCGCGAAGTGCGACAAGCCCCTCGAACACGGCATTTTGACCCTCCCCGACGGCACCGAGGTCCACGTTTCCAAGTGTCCCGACGGCTGCGGCAAGATCAAGTCGCCGATGTGCTGCGGCCAGGACATGGCTTGCGCGGTCAACTAGCACGCTAGCCCCTCGCCACACCGCAGGTCAGGACACCAGCCCCACCCCCTCTCTCGTGGGCTCATTTCTCCCCCTGGAGGAGACGCTGGAGGAGCGGGGGGTGCTGTTCCGTGCAGCGTTGCCAGCAGCTCATACCCCCGGTTTCGGAGACACCCTCCGGCGTATCGGCGGGCCTTGTTCCCACAACCTCGAGCGCAACCTCGTCGGTGCATTGCTCGACGCAGACCGCCAGTTGGTGGTCTCGCCGATGGTTGAACTGCCAGATCACGCCCACTACGCTCAGAACGACCCCCCCAATCACAAGAACTTGGCCCCAAGGGGGCCGAGGACTTGAGTCCCCCCCCCCG
Organism: uncultured Rickettsiales bacterium; assembly: GCA_964596025.1. Lineage (GTDB taxonomy): Bacteria > Myxococcota_A > UBA796 > UBA9615 > UBA9615 > CAZQTQ01. The sequence continues at coordinate 2,839 of CAZQTQ010000035.1, read as the reverse complement.
ACTCTGCGATCCTGAGGCTGCATTCCTGCACTGGAGTGGAGTTTGAACATGAGTAGACTGACTGGCCGCTACGGAGTGACCCTATTGGTGTTCTCCATCCTCTTGCTCCTGACGGCAGTGGGCTGCCAGACCACAAAGGCACAGAAGAACGCCGAGCCAGCAGACCCCACCGAGACTCCCGAGCTGCCGCATCCACCGGACGACGAGCCGTCGGGCGAATCGGGCCCGACGCCCAAGCCCAAGAAGCCGAGGCTAAGTCCCGGCACCGCGGCCCCGTAAGGCCCCCGCGAGCGCGCCCGCCGAGGCGGTCCGCAGCGGAACGGGTTCACCTACCAGCTGAACTCAACATCACGCTGAAAGTCGTAGGTATAGACGTTCCCGTCGTCATGAGTGTACTCATTGCCGGTGGCGACGTGGGAGCCCGAAAAGCTGCTGCTTCCAGTACTGCCTTCGGCCAGCTCCGACCACTCCAATTCCTCGTAGTTCCAGTAGTAGGCCGACCCCGAGTTCGTCACCCCGAACTGCATTCCAGTGATGGGGGCGTCTGTAATGCCGGTCTCCGAATCGCAGGTGACCGTCACAGTGCCGCTATCGACGACCATGGCAGCAATACAACTGGGGCAGCCAGACTCCAGCGTAGTCGTAGTGTTGGGCACCAGAGAAACGGTCCGACTGCAGTCAGCCCAGCCAGTTGTCTCGCTCAGATCTGCGGAGAAATCCCAGCTCTCTACCATCGAGCCGGAAGAGACCGTGACGATCTGGCTGCCGGTTGTGTCGTCGTCATCACCCGAACCCGTGTCGTCATCACCCGAACCCGTGTCGTCATCACCCGAACTCGTGTCGTCATCACCCGAACTCGTGTCGTCATCACCCGAATCCGTGTCGTCATCACCAGGGGCGGAGTCGTCGTCGTCGTCCCCCCCTCCTCCTCCTCCTCCTCGGGAAACCATGCAGCCAGCGGAGATCAACGAAATCCCCAACAAGAGCAATGGGACTGATGCGCGAGCAGTGGAATGGAACACCATGACGAATCCCTCGACGAGTAGAACCGGGAGCCTACGAGCCCCACCAGCTGCAGCAGCCGTTACCTCCCGGAAGAGGGGAGATTCTGGACGACGGCCACGTCGCGGTCAAACCTCACCCCTTCTGGGCTCAACTCCCAGCGAGCCGGAAGCCGACAAAGGCGAGCAAGATGCCGCCGACATTACTCCCAGCCACGTAGAGGGCGGCCGCGAGGAGGTGGCCGTCGCGCAGGAGCTGCAGGGTCTCCAGTCCAAAGCTCGAGAAGGTCGTAAAGCCGCCAAGGCAGCCAACGATCAGGGCAGCTTTCACCGTCGATCGCACCGGCGTGTCGTCGGTGAGGCCAGCCGCGAGGACTCCGATGAGCAGGCAGCCCAGAAGGTTGACGAAGAGGGTGCCGTAGGGGAACACCCCACCGCCGCCGAGCCCCTGGACCCCGCGCGCGGCCAGGTAGCGGGCGACCGTTCCCAGAGCTCCGCCGAGCGCAATCCACAAGACCGTCGCCACGATGCCTTCCTCCCCGTGATGGGTGTCGATTCGAGCGAAACACGAGCCTAGCAGCCCCCCACCGGCGCGCTACCAGCAGCCGAACCGATGAGGAGTTGTCCACTGTGCAAGACGCTGAGTTCATCACCAGCAAGCCGGTCTTCTACCTCAGCTGCGTCGACGAATCGGGCCTCCGGACAGGGACCTTGCGTAGGGGCGGCCCGGGCGCTACCTTCCGCTCCGTTCAGCGGAGCACTCATGCAAGTAGGCATCACCGGCTTTCCTCGCAGCGGCAAGACCACCGTCTTCCAGGCCCTCGCCCCGGGAGTCGCACCGGGACGCGACGTCACCTACGGGAACATCAAGGTCCCCGACGAGCGAGTGCAGAATCTCGCCGAGCATTACAAGCCCAAGAAGGTCACCTTTGCCGAGGTGACCTTCGTCGACATCGCCGGAACGCCTGGGGCGGAGACCAAGGCGCTGTCCGCGAAGACAATCGCCGCCATGCGCAACGCCGACGCCCTCGTCCACGTGGTGCGTGCCTTCGAGGATGGCAGCCACACCCAGGCTGCTGACGCGGCCCGAGACACCGCCGACTTCGCCAGCGAGCTTATCCTCGCCGACTACGAGGTGGTCGAGAAGCGCCTCGATCGCCTGCGCAAGGAGCGCGCGCAGACCACCGAGCGGACAGCGCTGGAACGATGCTTTGAGGCACTTGAAGCAGAGACCCCACTGCGTGAGCTGGAGTTCTCCCCCGACGAGCTCAAGTCGATGTCCGGCTATGCGCTGGTGTCCCTGAGCCCCCTCATCACGCTGTACAACCTCGGCGAAGACCAGTGGGGTGACCCGGCCTGGACGCAGTGGAAACAGCCTGAGGACCCCGGTGAAAGGCAGGTCGCCCTGGGCATCTGCGGCCAGTTGGAGATGGAGCTCGCCGCACTCGAAGCCGAGGAGCAGGGGGAGTTCCTGGAGATGCTCGAGCTGGAGGAGCCCGCCCGCTTCGCCTTCATCAACAAGGCCTACCAGCTACTGGAGCTCATCAGCTTCCTCACCTCCGGCCCCGACGAGTGTCGCGCCTGGACGCTCCGCAGCGGCAGCAGCGCCCCCACCGCAGCCGGCAAGATCCACAGCGATCTCGAGCAAGGCTTCATCCGCGCCGAGGTCCTGGCCTGGGAGCACTGGCTCGAACACGGCAGCGAAGCCGCCGCCAAGGCCGCCGGCGTGTACCGGGTCGAGGGCAAGGGCTACATCGTCCAGGACGGGGACATCCTGAACATCCGGTTCAATGTGTAGTGAGAGTCACGGGCCATGATCGACCGAGTCTTTCCCGATG
>CAZQTQ010000034.1:0-17906 GCA_964596025.1 uncultured Rickettsiales bacterium | reverse complement strand
CGAAGAGTCCGGAGCTTTTGCCCATGGGAACGCAGAATCCTAAGCCCGAGAACCGGTGGTCCGTCGACGTCCTGGTGCCGAGCTATCGGCGACCAGAGGCCCTGAAACGTGCGGTTGCCAGCATCGAGGCGGTCCGAGAGCGGGAAGGTGGGTCCCTCGACCTCCGAGTCCAGGTCGTGGGCGAAGAGGACGGTAGCGGCAAGGGCCCGGCCTTTGCGCGCAACCGCGCTGCTGAACAGGGCTCGGCGGAATTCATCGCCCTCTTGGACGACGACGACGAGTGGCTCCCCCAACGACTGCTTCGGGCCATCGAGGTACTGAACCAGCGCAAGAAGGTCGTTCTTGTCTGCGGGGACGCGGAGTTGAGCAGCGGAGGTCGGTTCTTTCCACTCCCGCCTCATCCCGACGGAGAAGACCGAGACCACGGTGCCCTGGCCATGGACTGCTTCGTCTGCGCGTCGACCGTGACCCTGCGGCGGACCGATTGGGAACGAAGCGGCGGCATGGACGAGAGTCTCCTGCGCGCCGAAGACTACGAACTTTGGCTCCGTTTGACCCGCGATGGCAGTCGAGTTCGTGTCCTACCGGAGCCCCTGGTTCGCCGCGATGACGGGAGCCCGGGCCGCCTAAGCAGCGACGGCCCAGCCCTCGCAGGGGCCACGCTCACCGCCCTGTCCCGCTCGGCGCACATGCCGCCGGGTTCGAGGCCATGGCAGGACCGACTGGGCCGAGTGCGCGCCGTCTATGCCCTCGGCCTCGCCCACGACGGCCACGTCAAGGCCGCACGCAGCCAGGCCCTACAAGCCCTCCGTGAAGCACCCAAGTCGCGGGTCGCGTGGACGTCTTGCCTCCAAGCCTTGCTGAGCCGATCGTCATAGGCTGACGACCGCTCTTCTAGAGCGAGTACAATCGATCGCTATGCTCCGCTCTCCGCCCACCACCGCTGCCGCAGTCTTCCTCTTGACCTGCGCGCTGACCAGTCCGGCCTCCGCCGTCGACGGCTTTGGCGATCTGAAGTGGGGATTAAATCCCGGCGACGTCGAGACTCTGTACCCGAACGGCGTCCGCCACGATCCCGAGCCCAAAGGCGCCCCCGAAGCCACGATGGGTGGGCGCCTCTACTTGCAGGAAAAGGCCCAAGTCTTCGATGCCCCGGTCGAGGTCTCGATGTTCTTCGGGCAAGGCGGACTCGCCGTCATACGGCTCCAGTACCAGAGCCCTGCGCCGGACAACATGAAGGCCATCATGGAGTGGTACCAGCCCCACTGGGGCCAGCCGATCTACCGGGAGTCAGGTGACGCGGAACGCGTCAAACGTAGCTGGCGGTGGCCTTGGGAGGGGGTCAGCCTGCGAGAGGTCCTCGAAGACGGGACGGTGAAGTACCAACGTGTTGACTTCAGCCGCTTCCTCATCGAGCAGTGGAAGGAGGCCGATACGGTCGCATGTAGCGTCTTGCCGCCGGGCTCCGGTTGCGACCCCGCCCCACCCCTGTGTCCCAACCAGGACGAATCCATGCCCGTGGGCAAGCGGACGCAGATGGTGACGGTCGCCAACAAGACCTGGCAAGCCTCCTGCGCCTACGCAAGCCACAGCCTCAGCACCCTGCGACTGAGGACCAAGGAGCCGAGTTCACGCATGGCGGAGTGGGTGCAGTTGGCCATCGAACGGCGGGCTGGAACCAGCACCACGACGTGGAACGACGCAACCAAGCGCACCAGCTGGGCGGGCGCGAAGCTCACCCTGGAGACGGAGTTCGCGCGACAGTCCCACGGGCCCAACGACGTACCGCAGGTCCGGACCCTTCAGCTGATTCGCAGACCCTAGGCCGCAGAAGGCCTACGGAACAAGCAAGCGGCGGGGATGGAGCCGCAAGGGGCCTCCTACAAGGCGAGCGGGAAGGGCGCCTCTGGCTGCTTCTGGGACACGAGGTCGACCGGGCCCACCATGCAGCCGTCGGGGACGACCGAGCGGCCCTCAAAGCCACTCTCCCAGCTCCAGCTGAAGTGGAGGTGATGGTGGTGGAAAGGCCAGCCTTCCCCGTAGGCCATCTCGCTGTCGAAGGAGTTTCGCTGGCTCTGGGTGATCATCCCGGTAGCCAAAAGGTCATCGGCCGCATCAAAAAGGTCTTCGGCGATGAGTGTATCGACACCGATGACCCGAACGTTGTCCGACGAAAAGAGCATCGCCATGAAGTAGGCGCTGCGCTCGGCGTCGAGAATGTTCGGAGGCTCGGTGCAGAAGTAGCCATCATTCTCGCAGACCACACGGCCGGAGTTGTCCGCTCCGGTCTGGTAGTAGGCGATGTCCATGTCGTTGCCCTCGACGTGGGTCCCCTCCGGGTGACGCAGGCTGGAGACCATCGTGCCCGGGGTCGAGCCGTCGTCCTCACTCATGTCCATCAACGCCAGCGGGTTCGTGCCAGGGAAGGCTGCGGCAACCTCGGCGGCCGCGTAATCGACAAGGTAGGCAACCTCCCGGCGAATGTTGCTGTAGTGGGCCTCGTGCTCGACGAAGTAACCGTCGGCATCAGCGTTGGCCCCTGGATGCTGCATGATCCGGTTGCAGGGGCCCGTCTCAGTGTTCGCGGTGCCCGGGTAGAAGTCGTCGCAGTCCATGCCCTCGTCCCAGTCCGAGACGCGGATGGTGATGTCGTAGTCGGCGGCGGCCGTCTGGTAGCCAAGGACCGAAAAGTAGAAGGCTGCAGAGCTGCTGCTGTCGTTGTAGACAGCAACCCGCTCGTAGCTCTGTTCACTGTAGGAAGCCTGAATCCCCTCGGAAGCGGTGTTGACCTAGTAGAGATCCAGGTCCGAGACACCCGAGCCCGCGCCGTCGATGTCGATCTGAACGCTCAACCAGCTGTTTGCCGGGACATTGACCTGGTACCAGTCCGACTCGCCACTGCAGAGCTGAACGGAGCTGTACAGCTGCTCGTCCACGGCCTGGAGGCCGGCAAGGCTCGAGAACTCGTCGTTCAGGGCCTCGCTGCAGTCGTCCACAAAGGGCGGGAGCGTGGCATCCGGCTCGCCAATTGGGTCGTCGTCGTCGTCGTCGTCGTCACCGGAGGTGTGGTCGTCTCCGGGTGTGTCGCCGCTATCGGTGTCGTCTCCATCCGAGTCATTGCCATCATCCGTCTGGTCGTTGGTCGACTCGTCGTCGCCGGAGCCATCGCCATCGTCGTCACCGGCGTCGGAAGGCAGGCCGCCGCCGCTCTCATCGTCAGAGTCGCCACCAGAGGTTGCGATACGTTGCGAGAAACAAGCGGAACAGATCAGAGCTGCGGCCGCTGCTGCGACCAAAGACACACGGGCAATACGAATCGGCGACTTCATTGAGACCTCCTAGAACCTTGGCTCCCCCATGGGGCGGCTGAAGCTAATGGGAGCGGTGGAGGTCGTCAAGCGCCGATAGGCGCGTCCAAAGAAGTTTCAAAGCGCCGCAACATCCAGGGCGCTACGGGGCGACTGGAACGGGGCCCAGTCGGACCATCCAACGAGCGTCCAGACGCACGGCAGCCCGCTCCCGTCCCGCAAGAGGGATGGTAAAGCCCAGCTCGAAGCCAAACCGCCTGCTGTCAGAAAAGCGGACCGCCAAGGCCGTCGCCAGCACGTCGACGGCGTCGGTGTAGCCGAAGGAGGCGTATATGTCGGCGACAAAGGCGAAGGGATCACCGGGCCGCAGTTCGACGCCGCCCAACACCGAGAGCCCTGTCTGCGGCTGGCTCGGCCCCGCGCCCACGGCGAAGGAGTGCAGCATGCCCAGGTTGCCGTGGAAGTGGACCCTCTTGTGCGCCTGCACCTGGAGGCCCAGGCCGAAATCGAATCCGAAGGGGTGGGCGTTCTTGTAGAGCGGGATGGCGGTCGGCAGCACCACCTTCCCCTGCAGGGCCAGGGCCAGAGCCGTTCGCTCGAAGAATCGCCAGGAAAGCCCAAGGTTGGTATGGCCCCAGCTCAGCTGGTTCGAGGCCAGGGGAGAGAGCAGCAGCTCGTAGTGGAGCATCTCGAACTCGCCGAAGACCTCCAGGTCCGGCCGGGCAGCCCAGCTGGCGTCGACGCCAAGGCCTGCCGAGAGCCGGCCGAAGAAGTTCTCGAGCTCCACCAGCAGAAGGCCGCCACCGGCAACTCCGACCTCGCTTCGGCCGCAGACGCGGTGAGGTCGGCCCAGCTCGCCCTCGAGCAAGCCCGCCGCAACCGGACCCGTCGCCATACCGTCACCCCAGGCGTCACAGGGAGTCTCCGCGCGCGCCTCCTGGGCTCCTCCCAGTCCCAGGAACAACAAGGCCCCTGCCCCGAGGGCAGCACCGACCAGTGACCTCGTCGAGGAAGCCCTCATCAGCGCAAGCCCGGAGCGGTCCAGCCGTCTCCGTCCCGATCGATGAGAAGCGGGTTGCTGAAGGCCAGGGGGTAGCCATCGGGCGCCACCGATTGGTACAGGTAGAGCACGTCATCCCGCGAGGTCGGCGCCGGCGGATCCGTCAGCGGGCCCACGGCGTCGAAGCAAGGCCCAAGGGGCTCCTCTTCAGCTCCGACATACTCCTCGATGTCCCGCCAGTCGATCTCCCCATCCCGGTTGTTGTCCCCGGTGTCCGGGATGCCGTCGCAGTCGAGATCCCAGTTCTCCTCGAGAGCCAAGCCCGCCTCCACCACGATCCAGGCGTCGCCGGATTCCGGCAGGAGATCGTTCAACGCAAGCTCCAGATCAAGCCGCTCGGTCCCAGTGGTACCCAGGGGATTGAAAGCATGACTCAGGGGCTCGGTCAGTGTCTGAGCCACTGCGCCGTTGACGAGAATCCGCACCTCCTCGACCGGCACCCAAGGAGCCGCGTCGATCCGAATGCGAATCTGGGCGTCTGACGCGGGGACAAATGACTCGAGGGAGGGGCCCCGGATCCCGCCTTTACCGTCCGTAGTCCAGACCTGAAGGATCGGTCCCGACCATTCGCCCCTCCCGCACCGACGCGTTGAAGCTCACCGGGTCAAAGGTGTCTAGGGTGTTGTCGCTCCAGACCAGGGTGGTGGGAATGCCGACCACGTTCCCTGCCAGGCTGTGGCTATCGCTGTTGGCGGTGCCCGCCTTCAGGATCCCTTGGTTCAGCAGGTAGTGCCAAAAGGCCCGGTACTGCAGGAAGGAGTCGTTGTTCGTCCCGTTCATCACCTCCTGGGCGTGGTAGGCGTCATTCGAGAATGACGCACCGGCTGGGGTGGCACTGAAGAGGCTGGGGTAAGTCCCATCAAAGACTGAAGGCAGCGGCTCGGTCAGGTCCAGCTCCAAGACTGAAGCCCAGCCAAAGTCTCGGCCGAAGCTCAACCCGCCGATAGGATGATTGAGCTGGATTACACCGGTGTCCGCCGGCCAGCCCAAGTCCTGAGCCCGTTGGAAGAGGCCGCCGGGCAGCGTCTTCTCATCCCATGGAGCGCCACGGTACGGTGCCCGGGGATCGTAGGTCAGGGGCCAGATATTCCAGTGCCCGATGACCTTCGGGTAGACCGCACCCTCCATCAGCTTGCTGAGGATGTGACCAGTGCTCTCGGTGCCCACCAGTAGAGCAAGACGATCGGATGCACCCAGCGCCTCGATAGCCTCGGCGTAGTTGGACGCGGAGTCGTGCTCGGTGCTGGCAATCACGTCCAACCGCGAGGCGAGGAAAGAAGCCACACGGTCGATGTCGGGAATTTCGGCGTCGAAAGAGGCACTCCCGTGCACATGGAAGTCCGCCGTCAGAGTATCGGTGGGCTTGAGGTCCAGGGTTTCGATCGCAAGCGAGGCCTTGGACTGCACTCCAGCGACCACTTCTAGGTCCCGCACCGCCGCCAAGGTCGAAAATGGCCCTGCAACGGCGTAGATGTCGTAGGTACCGGGGAGCAGGCCTACGACGGTACTCCCGTGAATCAAGATCCGGTTGCAGGCTGGCGATGCGCCAGTTGGCTTCCCGAGCAGGGGAGCACAGACATCGAAGTTGCCGAGGTGGCTCCCGATGACCGCCTCGGTGGTTGCGTCGTCAGCGGGCCGAACGAAGGCCAGCACATGGTCAATCTCGCCGTCCACGGTAGCGCTTACCTTGAGCGAGCCAGCGGTGGGAATCGCCCAAGTGCCCACATCGCGGTTGCCCTCCCCCGCCTCGAAGTCGAACTCCGCCGCCACTCGGCCAAAGGCCTCGATCTCGGCCACCATCGAGGCTCCCGCTGGCACATGCGCACTCCAACGGCCCTCGCTGTCCGCGTAGACCTGATTCCAGGGGGTCCGCTGGCTTCGCTCCTGACTGGAGTTCCCCTCAGACAGCAGAACCGACGCCCGAACCGGAGAGCTGAAGCCAGGGTCACCGTCCCCTGGGTCCAGTTGGCCCGACACCTCGACGTATTTCTCTTCGAAGAGCTGTTCCCGAACGCCAAGGGCTACGTCCGCCGCATCGGCCACTGAAGCCCCTTCTCCAACAGCAACGAAGCGCTCGTAGACAAGGTAATCCCGCGACATCAGCACGGTCCGAGCCAGTCCGTCGGCGGCCACCTCATCACCGCGGAAGCCGACAATGGAGGAGGCGTTGCAGGCGACGGCGGCGTAGCTCACAGCCGGACCCTGATGGGTCGCGCTGGCCATGAAGGGGGCAGGAAACACCGCGTCGCCCAGCGTAGACAACCCAAAGGAGGGCTGGTCGAAGCCCTTGCCCAGGCCCGGAGTAAAGGGCAGAAGCTCGCGCTTGCCGTAGTAGGTGCCATCGGCAAGCAACACGGAGATGGGATCGGGCTCCAGGTTGACCAACTCAGTGCGGATCCGAATCCCCGGCTCGCAACTGCGCAGCTCGTAGCGGGTGTGAATCGGGACCTGGCTGCGGCCATCCAACGTCCCACTGACCTGGACAGCAACGAAGTCCTCGCCTTCGAACAGGGTCATCGAGGTGTAGGCCGCCGCCTCGTCGGCGAGTACGCCAGTGGCCTGAAAGAGCTGTCGGAAGCTGTCGTTGGCCTCCCCCGCCGTACTGATGTCGATGATGGAGCCGCCGGTCGGAGCCAAGAAGTGCGGGTGGTACAAGTCGTCGACAACTACCGAAATGCGTCCATTGCTCATGTGAACGTCGCCGTCAGAAGCAAGGGCCACCGGGCCGCCAGGCGGATCGTCCGCCTGACCATCGCCCACACGGTGGATGCTCAACCCGACCGCAGCGCACTCAAAATCGAGAGCTTCGCAGGGAGTGGGCATCACGCAGCCCTCTTCGCCACCGAGGCACCCCTCGCGGGCGCAGCCTGCGGTCAGTACCGCGACGGAAAGGACCCCGAACCACCCCACTGCATGCCCAAGACGTCGCCAAATCATTCGCCCATCCTACCTGCTGCGGCCCAGCACCTTGCCGGGATTGAGGATTCCGTGAGGGTCCCACTGCGCCTTGAGGTTGCGCTGCAGCCGGAGGGAGTCCTCGCCAAGCTCCCATGGGAGAAAGCGGCGCTTGAGCAGGCCAATTCCATGCTCGCCTGAAATGGTCCCGCCAAGGTCCAAGGCTGCCCGCACTACATCTTCGACCGCCGCTTCGCAGCGCTCGGCTCCGCCTTCGTCGTTCCACAGGAGGTTGACGTGGAGGTTGCCGTCTCCGGCGTGGCCATAGGTGGCGACAATAAGCCGGTGTCGTTCCGCCACGGGGGCCAGCAGCTCGATCAAGGCGGGAATGGAGCCTATCGGGACGGCCACGTCTTCGCTGAGGTGGCCCGCTGTGCCCCGTTTGACGAGGGTGCTCATCTGCCGCCGCATCTCCCAGAGCTGCATGCGCTCGCCTGCGTCGGCAGCCAGGCGGGCCATCAGCGCCCCCGGGGGGGGGAGCAGATCGACGAAGCGCTCGAAGTCGAGGCCCGGCTGACCTGGCGCGCCGTCGAACTCAACGAGAAGCAGAGCCCCCCAAGCGGCGTCTACCGCAAAGTTGGCGTGCTCGCGGACCCGCTCGAGGGTAACCCCGTCCACCAACTCCAGCGCGCGTGGTCCCAGACCGGCGGTCCGGGCGAGGGCGACCGCCTGTGCTGCACTGCGGAGCGACTCGAAGGCGACTAGACCCGTGACTACCTCCCGAGGCCGGGGCAAGAGCGCCAGTCGGATCCCTGCGATGACAGCCAGGGTCCCCTCCGAACCGACGAGCAGCGAGCTGAGGTCGTACCCAGCCACGCCCTTGGGCTGCCTCTTCCCCGTCTCCAGAAGCCGTCCGTTGGGAAGTACCGCGGTGATCCCCAGCACAAAGGCGCCGGTCACGCCGTACTTCAAGGCGACCGGCCCGCCAGCGTTGGTGGCGACGTTTCCGCCCAAGGTGCACTCGTCCAGGGAGTTGGGATCGGGCGGATAGAAGAGACGGTGGGTGCCCTCCATCTCCTGACGGAACGGACCAGTCACCACCCCGGGCTCGACTTCTGCGAAGCCGTGCTGAGGACGAACCGCCTGGATGCGGTTCATCGAGGCCAGAGACAGGACGATTCCGTCGGCCTCGGGGACGCAGCCCCCAGCCTTGCCCGTACCGGCACCGCGCGGTGTCACGGGAACGCCCGCGCCCTGTGCCCAGCGGAGCGTAGCCTGAATGTCCTCGATGGACCGGGCTTCAACCGCAGCCGCGGGGACGACTGGGGCGGCCGAAGACGCATCGCCGGCCCACTCGGCGAGCTCCTCGGGATCTTTGCGCAACCGCCCGGTCGGGAGGGCCTGCTCTAGCTCATCCAGCGGAATGGGTGTCCGTGCCCCCGGCTCAGCCATCCTCGCTCGCCCAAGAAAAGGCGCCATACCCCGGAACCGGCTCGCCTCGGGGATCAAAGCGCTCCTCGTCGGGGTCCCCCTCGTCGTAGGCCTCCGTCGGCAGGTTTAGCACCATCGTCTCGGAGTCCGAGAGTGCCTTGAGGCCATGCCACACCCCCGGGGGAATCAGGACCAAGGACGGGTGCCTGTCGCCAAGAATCCACTGGACGGTCTGACCGCAGCTCGGCGAATCCGCCCGCCCGTCCCGAAGCACGAGAAGAGTCTGGCCCACCAGTCCGACCATCCGATCCCACTGCCGGCGGTGGCGATGCCACGCCTTGACGATGCCCGGACGAACCGTGGTCACGTAGGCCTGTCCAAAGGCCTCTCCCCGAAGGTACTCCTGGTCGCCTCGAAGGAGGACGCTCAGGCTACCTCGCGAATCGCTGTACCAGCGGAGCGGCTGAATGAGAACGCCCTCGATCGCCGTTGCCTGGGGCGCTTGGCTGGGGTTGGGGTTGCCAGGCATCGGCAGCAGAATAGACGATCCGCCCACCGGCCAGGAGGGGACGCCTAGCCGCTAGCGTCCAGCAACTCCAGGCCGGGCGCATCCCTCCAATCGAGAAGCGGCGGGAGGCCCAGGCCTTCGCTCCAGCGACGAGTAGCCTCGCCACACAGGGTGCAATCGGCCGATCGAGGGGCAAGACTCGCGGGAATTGTCTCTTCGACCACCGCCGGCGCCGGCCGGCCAGTTCGCCGAAGCAAGACTTCCGCCCAGTCCTTCCGGGAGGCACCGGGCCCACCTACAGGGTGGAGGATCGAGGGAGCGGCGCCACCGCGCTGGAGGTGGGCGGCCAGAGCAAGGAGCCAGGCAGCCAGGCTGGGGACATAGGTAGGGCGACTCCGCTGCTCGAAGACCCGGATGGGCGCCCGCTGCTCCCCTTCGTCTCCCGAGCTTCGGCCGAGCTGGGCCTGCACGAAGGCGAGAAAGTGCGGGGCCGTGGGGCCAAAGAGCCAGGAGACCCGAACGACGTGCGCCAGCTCTCCCCCTCCGGCGAACACCGCCGCTTCGCCCGCCGCTTTGGTCTGCCCGTAGACCTGGGAGGGACTGGGCGGGGACTCCTCCCGATAGGGTGGTGCACCGCTCGCGCCAGGCCCACCAAACAGGTAGTCGGTCGAGATCTGAATCAAAGGAATGGACTCGAGCCGACAGGCCTCAGCCAGGCGACCGGGGCCCTCGGCGTTCAAGCGAGACGCATGAGCCGGCTCGGCTTCGGCCCGATCGACCGAGGCCTCCGCAGCCGCATTGATGCACACCCCAGCATTGCGTCCCCGCAAGACCGAAGCCAACGCCTCGACGGAGGCCTTGCAGAGGTCGAGTTCAAAGCTGGCAGGGGCCCAAACCGCCCGGTCGTCCCCCGCTTCCTTCAGGACTCCTCGCCCCAGACGTCCGGTTCCCCCGAGAAGAACGATCCCGGACATCAGCCCGATCCGAAGGGAGTCCGCCTCCCGTACTGCTCTTCGAAGTAGCCCTGGACTGCGGGGTGGGAGAGGGCTTCATCCCAGAAATCCCTGCTGGCCTGCCACCAACGGGCCGTGGAGTCCAGGCCCTTCCGCCAGGCCACTGTGGGCTTCCAGCCCAACTGCCGCCGCGTCTCCGCATCGCTCAGAGCGTAGCTCCGGTCGTGTCCCGGGCGATCGGCAACCGCCTGTAGGGCCTCCTCCAGAAGGCCTCGATGGCCCAAGGCTCGCCACCACTGCGAGAGAGCGGCCCGATTGCTGCGACGCACGGACCCCCGGAAGTGGTAGACGCAGCCTGCCCGTCCCCCACGAGCTGCTGCCACGATTCCCCGAGCATGGTCGTCGACATGCAGCCACACCCGCTCGTGCAGGCCGTCCCCATAAAGCCACATCGGCTCCCCTTCAGCCCAGCGGCGAGCCGCAAGTGGAAGGAGCTTCTCGGGGAACTGACCGGGTCCATAGGTGTTGCAGCCGCGAGTGACCAACGCGTCGAGTCCCCGGGTGCGCACAGCGGCAAGAACCAAGGCGTCAGCGCAGGCCTTGGACGCTGCATAAGGATTGGTCGGGTCCACCGCATCCCCCTCGCGCGCTGGCCGCCGCCCCGAGCGATCGCCGTAGACCTCGTCGGTCGAGACCTGAACGAATCGGGGCTTCCGGACTTTCGCAGCCCGCGCAGCGCCGATGTGCTGCAGCAGTTGCTGCGTCCCCTCAATGTTGGTGCGTAAGAAGGGGGAAGCATCGAGCAACGACCGATCCACGTGCGTCTCGGCCGCCAAGTTGAGGACGTGGGTGGGGCGCGCCTCGGCAAAGGCGCGTTTCAGGTCCCCCGGCTCGGCGATGTCTCCGGAGCAAATCGTAAGAGGGGCCGCCCCTGCATCGCGTCCAATCTCCTCCAGCGCGCCTCGGTGGCTGGCGTAGGTAAAGGCGTCGAGGACGTAGACCTCGACAGGATTGGGACCGGCCCGCAGCTGGGCCACGACCCGACGTCCGATGAATCCCGCCCCTCCTGCGACCAGCCAACGCTCCATTGCGCTGCCAGTGTAGTCCGAAGCCGCCTACCTGGGATCGACTTGGACGAGCTGGCAGCTCAAGTAGCGGGCCTCGGGCACGGCCACGGGCACGGGATGGCAGGGCGACTGGTCTCCACGGACCAGCACCCGCAGACTCCGTTCCGCCCAGCGGGCCGCCTCACCAATGACCCGCTGAAAGTGGGCATCGTCCAAGCGCTGCGAACAGGAGGCGAGCACCGCATAGCCGCCCGGACGTACCTTGCGCAGCGCCCGCGAGAAGACCGCTCGGTACGCCTTGAGTCCAGCGCTCATGGCCTTCTTGCTCTGGACAAAGGCCGGCGGGTCGCAAACGACGGCATCCAGACTTCGGTCCGGGGTCCTGCCCAGAAAGTCCTCGACCGAAGAACACTCACCCCGCAGGCGCTCAGCAAGCCCGTTGTCCTTGGCGTTCCGCTCGACCAAGGCAACTGCGGCGGCCGACCGGTCCACACAGGTGACGTCGTGGGCTCCAGCCTTCGCCGCCATCAGGCCCCAGCCGCCCACGTAAGAGAAGAGATCGGCCACCCGCCCCTGGCCCAGAGCAGGCGCCATGCGACGGCGGTTTTCCCACATATCCAAGAAGTAGCCCGTCTTCTGGCCACCCCAGGGATCAAAGGAGACGAGAACGCCGTCGTCTTCGAGCGTCCAGGCCTGGCCCGCCTGGGCTGCGGGCCCCGTACCCCAGGCCAGCGCGACCTCATCGGGAAGACCCTCCAGCTTCCGACCGCGCCCAGTACACTTCCAGACCCCCACCGCGACCCCGAAGCGCTCTCGAAGGAGCTCAGCCAAGACGTTCCGCCAGCGATCCATGCCCGCCGAGTTCGCCGAAGCCACGACCCGGAGTTCTCCCTCGGGGCTGGGAAAGCGATCCAAAATCAGGCCTGAAAGGCCGTCTCCATCTCCATGCACCCAGCGAAAGGCGGAGCGCTCGGGGCAGACCCTCAGGCGCCGGTCCAGAGCCTCTTGCAGGCGATCTCCAAGCCAGGTGGCATCTAGAGCCTCTTCGCTGTGCCGGGTGAGGATGCGCGCCGCGATCAGAGTGTGAGGATGTCCGTGGCCGCGACCCACAAACTGGCCCCCTGCGTCGTAGACCTCGACCAGGTCGCCAGGCTGGAGGCCTTCGGGCTGCTCCTCTACCTGGTTGCTGAACACCCACGGATGCCCCTTGAGTACCCGGTGGTGGTGGCCAGGCTTGAGAGAAATCTTCACTTGCGCCTCCGAATGGCATCCAGAAGTACGACGTATTCAGCAAACTCGAGTTGCCGCATTGCAACTTGCCAGGAGCGGGATCGCCCATCTTCGCGGCCCCGGCGGCGAACGGGCCCGGGCTTGACCCGCTTGAAGCCCTCATCGAGAGGAAGCGGCACCAGTGCATCCGGCGAAAGCCAGGCCGCCATCTGGCGCATGTTGATGCCGGCAGCCAGCGAGCGTGCTTCCCCCAGACAGCCAAAGTCGAAACAATCCGAACGGAGGAACAGGGGTTCTGGTTTGCTCTTTCGACAGACGGCGAGGCAGAGGTAGCTCATGCCCGCGAGCGAGAGGCGGGGGGACCTCGCCGCGCTCGATCGTCTCCCCGCGGCGGCGCCCAGCGGGGCTCCCACCGCCTTGTGTCCATCCGACTCGATCGACGCCAAGGCGAGCCAGCTGAAGTCCGCCCGGAGTACGAGGAACTCCGGCCCCTGCTCTTGGAAGAAGCGAATCGACGGAGCAACGGCCAGGGCTGCCTTGCCCTTACCCAAGTCTTCAGCCGCAGTCGGGAACTGGAAGGACTCGCCACAGACGGTGTCTTCGGGGGAGATCAACGCAACCCGAATCCCCACCTCCCGCAGCCGAGCCGCTTGGCCTCCCAGCTCGCTGTGGCTCTCGCCATCGGCCAAACAGATCGGCACATCGGAGACGAGTCGTGTCTTGGCGGTGTAGAGGTCAATCCCGAGAACATCAGCCACCCGATGCCGCAACCAGTGGCTCTCCTCCCGGTGCTTCTTGTCGGGAAGGAGGAGGAGCCGGTGGGGCGCGTCCCGTGGACCAAAGGGGCCAGAGCCTCGGCGCAAGTCGGCTGGGGACAGTGCTGGGGTGGCTTGGACCTCGACTTCGCTGGTACCCAAGAGCGCCTCGGCCAGGATCTGGGGAACGTCCCGGAGTTGCTCGGGCACCAGGCTCCCGGAACCGTCCGACATCCCATCGGAAGTGGCCCCCTCCGGCACCGAAACCGCCGCCGCCGCCTCGGCAGCCTTGGGCTCGGACTTCCCCAGCTCCCCGCCGCAGTACATGCAACTGGAATAACTCGCCGCGCTTACACGGGAGCAAGAAGTGCAGGGGCGAGGAGCATCCGTCATCGAATCGGGCTGTTGGGTGGGGTGGGCCGCGAACACATCTTGCCCGAGGACCGCTTCCAATCTATAGGAATGCGCCGTGACCGACCCTTCCCCCCCGCCGCTCCGCCATCGAGTCAAAGCGGCCGGCGACGGTCTCACCCTCGGCCGCTACCTACGGGGCCTGCTCCCGGCAACGGACGACGAAGCACTTGCAGTGGCCATCAGAGAGGGACGCTTCTCGCGGGCCGACGGCGAGGTTCTGGGACCGGAATACCGCCTGAGCCAAGGAGAGCTGGTCCTGGCCCGCATCGAGGTCAAGAACCTCGACGAGTCCATCCTACCGCCGCCACCAGAGCGGCTCGAAGTCGTCTACGAGGACGATCAACTCCTGGTGGTGAACAAAGCAGCTGGCCTTCTTTCCTATCCCCAAGGCACCCATGTTCAGGGGGCGCTTGCCATTGCGGAACGTCAACTTGCAGAGGAGGGACGGCCCTCCCGGCTGCGGCCCCTGCACCGCCTCGACCGGGAGACCACCGGCGTCCTGATGATGGCCAAGACCGCCACCGCGGACCGCCGGATCAAACTCAGCTTCAAGCAACGAAAGGTCGCCAAGAGCTACCTTTGCATCGCGCGTGGCCGCCTTCCTGGCGGCATGCAGCGCTGCTGTGCTCCCATCGGGCCGGACGAGGGGGCCATTCGCATCAAGATGCGGGTGCGCGGCGACGGTCAGTCGGCCGAGACCCTCTTCCGCACCATCGGCTGGTTTGGCGACCACGACTTCGGCGAGGCCGGCCACGGCTACACCTGGGTCGAAGCCCGCCCTCAGACCGGCCGAACCCACCAGATCCGTGTCCACCTGGCCCATCTGGGGCACCCGATCGTCGGAGACAAAGTGTACTGTGATGGGGGTAGGGCATTCCTCCTGCGGTGGGAAGGAAGGCTGACGGCAAGTGACATCGAGGCCTTGGGCCTTCCCCGCCAGGCCCTCCATGCCTGGACAACCGTCATCCAGCACCCCACAACCGGAGAGATGCTCCGCCTGGAGGCTGCGCCGCCGCGTGACCTCCCCGACTTTGCGGCCCAACGGGGCGGCGAGGGCCCTGGGCAGGCCCGCTTCCAGGAGCTGCGATGACCCCACTAGCTCTGGACGGGGGAACGGTTCTCGACGGGGTCCCGATCTTCCCCCTGCCCAATACCGTCTTCTTCCCCTCATCACTGCTTCCGCTCCAAGTCTTCGAACCCCGCTACCTCGAGATGGTCTCGGACGTCTTGGAGGGCAACCTCCACCTGGGCATCGTTCGACTCCAGCCCGGCTGGGAGCCCCACTACTACGGATCGCCGCCGGTGCACCGCGTCTTCGGCCTGGGAGAGATCGTCAAGATCCAAGAGTTGCCCGACGGCCGCCGGAACATCCTCCTGCGGGGCGTCGCCCGGCTCCAGATCGAAGAGGAACTCCGCGTGCCGAGCAGCTACCGCCAGGTGCGGGCGAAGGTCCTGGCCGACCAACAGCTTGAGGCCAAAGAAACCGAGCTGCAGCGGACCCTGGTTACACTGCGCCAGTTGTTCTCGGAGATCGTGCGGCGGGTGGAGGATCTGGATCTGGACGTCATGGAGGCGTTGTTCTCGGCCAAGTCCGGCGCGGGAAGCGTCATTGACGCCATGGCCTCCATCATCCCGCTCCAGTCCGAGGACCGACAGGAACTCCTGGAGCATCTCGACCTCTGCGATCGAGCGACGCTCCTGTGTCGCCTCTTCACGGACTTCCTGGACAGCAAGCTGGAGGACGTCTTCGGCAGCCTCCGGGGCAAGCTGCCGCCGGGCTACGACCCTGCCGAGGGCTAAAGGGGAGGGGATCTCGACCCTCGAGTAGCCCCAAACCGAAGCCGGGTGCCTCGGGCGGAGCTAGGACTCCCGACCCAAGAGTTGGCGAACCCGTGTGCCCAAGCCGGCCAAGGACCCCGGACGAGTGCTGCCTGCCCCCAGCGCCTGCCGTCCCCGTGCGACCAGGGCGAGGTGCTCACTGGTCGTCCCAGGGGGCAGAAAGTCGGAGCCAGGAGCCTCCAGCCAGTCGGCCCAGGCGGGAACACGGAGGGAGCCAATCTGGACTTCACAGGCAACCTCTTGGGGGAAGCCGGCCTCGATCGCCCGTGCCAGACCCCGCTGGTCGGCGGCTACCGAATAGCCGGGCCGCCCGACTAAGAGGCTACCCGTCGCCTCCAGCCCGCGCCGCATGGCGGCAGCACCGGCGAAGAGCAAGTCATCGAGGGCCTGGGCGTCACCCGCTCCGGCCGATCCGAAGTCCAAGGCAACCAGCCCCCGGCCCTGGAGGACGTCCAAGGGCAGGCGTCCAAGGGTCTCGGGAACGGTGGCGAGCCGTAATCGGGGAGGCAGCATCTCCTCAGAGAGGAGGGCCAGTCCAGCCGCTAGCGCTTCAATCCACTCGATATCCGGCCGATCGCAGCCGCCCCGCGGCTGGAGGTCGCAGTTGGGAATGCCCAAGAGCCGGCATGCAACGAGGTCGTCGAGCACTTGGGACGGCTCGAGAAGCTCCCCGTCCTCCCGGTGCAGGAGCACGACAGTACAAGCCTCCGCGGGAGCCGAAGGCACGCCTAGGCCCCGCTTCGCCCCAGCCGGCGAGGGAATCCAGGTCCCGCCCCAGCCGCTGCTGTATTGGGCGTAGTCGACGAGCTTCCGGTCTACCTCGCATGCTTCGCCCGCAACTCCGTCCCTCGGGGCCAGGGCCTCCTGCAAGCTCTTGGCGTCCCCGCCCGCAACAACCAGGTCCAGGGCCGCACGCAAGCACGTGCCCAAAGCGCTGGGAAGCAGGCCGTCGAG
This sequence comes from uncultured Rickettsiales bacterium, assembly GCA_964596025.1. Classification (GTDB taxonomy): domain Bacteria; phylum Myxococcota_A; class UBA796; order UBA9615; family UBA9615; genus CAZQTQ01. Next base: position 1,492 of record CAZQTQ010000034.1, on the reverse strand, counting down.
CTCGGGGAGCGTCGAGGCTCCCTCGGGCCATATGTCGATCAGCGGGCCTGCCCCCAGGACCAGCTCACAACCCGCCTGGCGCACGGCCCGCGCCGCCTCCAGACCGTCGGCTAGGAAGGCCGGGTGGAGCCAGAGCACAGCGACATCGGGCCGAGAAAGGGCTGCAACCGAGCGCAGGGCTCGGTTCCCGCCGGCCTCGACGCGGGCGTCGTGGAAGAGAACCCGATGCGGACTGCGGAACTTGACGCTGCTAGCCAGCTCTAGAAGCCCGTACGGCGCGGTGCTGGCCGGCTGCCGGGGACGGGCGAAACGAAGCAAGGGGCTCAGCCCCTGCAGACTGGCGGGGCGAACAAAGAGCGTGGAGAGCTTGCGGGCCAAGCGCGTCCTCTCGCCGACGGAGGCTAGTTCCCGCCGCCACCTACGGCGGGGTAGATGTCGATGCCCAAGAAGTCGACAGCACCACCCAGTCCGTGGAAAACGTTGTCGTAGTACGTCGTGTCGTTCACCGAGAAATAGAGGAAGCCGTGATCGGCCGCCTTGAACTCCGCCCGGTGGCCAATCATGAAGAACTTGGTGTAGCTGCCGTCCTCCGCCTCGAACTTCATGACCAGGGCCCCCAGCGGAAGTTCCGGCACGAGCCCCTTCTCACCAGCCTCGGCCACGTTGGGGTCGCCGGCGGCGGTGATGTAGAGGTTCTTTCGGGGGTTGCCAGTGTCGGAGATCGTGTACTTGCCGTTCATCTCCTCGGTCCCCTCAATCAGCACCTGATCGCCCTGGCAGATATGGACCCTGCTCTGCCAGCCGTCCTGGATGTCCAGGAAGTTGTGGTACTCGTAATCGAGCGGCTTGTAGCACTCATCGGCCTCGAACTCTCCGCCCACCCGGCCTAAGTAGGCAAGGTACGACGAGGCCTTCTCCTTGCCTTCCCCCACCGCCTTGCAGCGGGCGAAGTTGTCGCCCAGCCAGGAGTCGAGGAGTTGCGGGCGGCCCAAGAAGGCCGTCTCAAAGTAGTCGAAGTCTTCCTGGTCCTCGATCTTGAAGCCCTCGACCAGCTTTCCGCTGACAAGCCCCTCCAGATAGGCCCAGGCCAAGCTGCGGGCCTCGCGACGCTGGCCCGCGTTCATCGCCCCAAAGTTGGGCGGTGCATAGCAGGGAAATTCCCCGACCATGACCTTGCCGACCGGAGGGGGCTCATCACCCTTCTTCCTCTTCTTTTTCTTCTTTGCGGTCTTGGCCAGAACTGGCGAGGCGATCAGAGCGAGAGACAGAATCAGGAAGACGACCAGGATACGACGCATGGAATCTCCTCGAATGGCAAGCGTCTGGGGCGCGGAACGGGGCAAGCCGCAGCAGCGCCGGATGGTAGCTACCGCCCCCGCACGGGGTCAATGGAAGACTTTTCAACCCCGCCTTCTTCGGATCGTCCCCGGCGCCCCAAGCACGCAAGGGCGGCGTACCGAAGTAGACCGCCCTCTGCGCGATTTGGGTCAGA
>CAZQTQ010000033.1:5326-17922 GCA_964596025.1 uncultured Rickettsiales bacterium | reverse complement strand
AGAAGCGCGTCGTCTTCTTCGACGGCCACACCGACACCGTCAAAGCACTGCGAAGCCAGTGGACCCATAAGATCGGGTCCGGAATGGACGCATACAACGGTCTGACCGACGCGGAGCACGTCGATCATTCCTTCCTGCGGCGCGAGCTGGGTTGGCTGCCGGCTGACGACGAGTGGCAGCACCTGTTGTTTGGCCGCGGTTCTGCCGACCAGCTCGGCGGTGTTGTAGCCCAGGTGGTGGCGTCCAAGATCTTGCTGGAGTTGGTCCCGTTCGGCTCACTCAAGGGTGTCGTCATTCGGTCCTATGCGACGGTTTGCGAGGAAGACAACGACGGCGCGGGGCCGATGTACGTGATGCGGAATCTGCTGCCCAAAGCGCCAGAGTGGGTACCCGACGCAGTGATCCTGACCGAAGGCACTGGCGATTCGAGCAAGGGCGCGCTGGGGATCTACCGCGGCCAGCGTGGGCGCATGCAGATCGAGGTTGTCGTGACTGGCCGCTCCTGCCACGGCTCGATGCCGTGGGAGGGCCTGAACCCGCTGGAGTACGGTGCTGCGATCCTCGTCGAAGCGGCCAGGGCTTACGATGCCGGTGAGGGCTTCGCCGATCACCCGTTCTTGGGCGGCGGCACGCGCACCGCGTCGTGGGCGCAGCTGGAGACACCGAGCGATTGCGCGGTGCCCGACCGCTTCCTGTTCCGTTTCGACCGCCGACTGACGGCCGGCGAGGATCCGGACGAGGCCGTGCAGAGGATCGAGGGTCTCCCTGCCGTCACGGCGGCGCGAGACGCAGGCCTCGAGGTCGAGGTCGGCGTGCCCACCTACGACCAGCCGAGCTGGCGCGGCTACACGCTGGGCAACCCGCAGGTCTACCTGGGCTGGGAGACGCCGGAGGCGCACCCTGCGGTCCAGGCGGCAGCGGACACCTACCGCAGGGTCGTGGGCCCTCACGTGCCCGAGGGCGGCTCCGGGGGCGAACTCCGGCACGAGCCGCGGGTGGACCGCTGGATCTTCTCGACTGACGGCGTCGGTTTCCCCATTCCCTTGGAGGGCTCCGGCGTTGACGTGCCGGAGAGCAAGCGCTGGCTGCGCGCCGGCGAGTACCACCACCCGCCGATGTTCGGGGTCGGGCCCGGCATCGAGCAGAACACGCACAAGATCGGGGAAGTGGTCGACCTGCGTGAACTCCAGCACGCAATCGCGATGCTCTCGCGCTTCCCGAGCCGCTTTGCGGCGATGGACTAGGGAGCGGCGCAGGGTCCCCTAGGCGTGATCCGGCTCCCGCTGCCGCCGGGGCAGCGTCACGCGCGCAGCCGCAGAGCCCCTCATGGGCAACCGGGTGCGCCAGATCCCGTCGAACGCGCGCAGCGCGGCGGCTACCGCCGGTGCTGTCGGTACAAGGCCGATCTCACCTACGCCTTTGACCCCGTATTTCGTGTGTGGGTCCGGTACCTCAATCAGCTGGACATCGACCTCTGGCATGTGCCGCGCCTTGATGATGCCCAGGTCCGCGAGTCGGGTGGAGACCAGGTGGCCGCCTTCGGACGGAAGGTCTTCGGTTAGCGCGAAGCCCAGGCCCATGTGCACTCCCCCCTCGATCTGGCCGACGCAGGCCACGCGGTTCATCACACGACCCACATCGTGAACTGCGACGACTTTCTTCAGCGTGCCCTCGTCATCGAGCAGGACCAGCTGTGCCGCATAACCGAAGGTCACGTGAGTCACGGGGTTTGGCTCGTCGCCTCCGGGGGCGACCGTGAAATTGCAGATGAATTCGCCGTCGAACTCCTCGCCCACGAGCTCGGCAAGCGGCCGCTCACTCAGCGCGGCCGCAAGACCTTTGCACGCCCGTTGGGCAGCCTCGACCGAAAGCATGGTGCCTCTTGATGCGGTCGTCATGCCGCAGAGCACCGCGTAGTCGGTGCTCGTCTCGACCCGGATGTACTCGGCGTTCACGCCAGTCTCGGTGGCCACCACGCCACGCAGTACTGTGAATAGACCCTGGCCCATCTCCGTGAACCCGGTGTACACGACCACCTGTTCCGGACCTTCGATCCGGATTAGCACGCGCCCCGTGTCTGCCAGGCCGTTGCCAATGCCCGTGTTTTTGATTCCGCACGAGATGCCGGCGTACTTCGACCCCTTGTAGAGGTCCTTTACCGCCTCGAGGCACGGCCGGATCCCAATGCCTTGGTCCATCAACTGGCCGGTTGCGAACGGCTCGCCCTCCTCAAGGATGTTCCGATCCCGAATGTCGTAGCCATCCAGCCCGATGATTTCGGCTAGCCGGTCGAGCATGCCGTCAATCGCGAAGGCGGTTTGGTTCACTCCGAAGCCGCGGAATGCACCGCTCGTTGGGTTGTTCGTGTAGACAGTGAACGCTTCGACGTCGACGGCTGGTACCCGGTACGGGCCGCAGCTGTGCCCTGCCGCCCGTTCGAGTACCTTGTCGCCCACCGACAGATAGCCACCTGTATCACCGATGATATGAGCCCGCACCGCTGTGAGCCGCCCCTCAGCGTCGCAGCCAACCGTGTAGGTCATCTTCATTGGGTGGCGCTTGGGGTGCAGGCGCATCGACTCGTCTCGCGACAGCGCGAGCTTGACCGGCTGTTGGGTCTTGTGGGCGAGCAGAGCGGCGTGGTGCTGGACAGATAGGTCTTCCTTGCCACCGAAGCCGCCGCCGCTGGGCACCAACGTCACCAGCACGCGCTCGGCGTCCCACCCGAGAGCCTCCGCGATCTGCCTCTGGTCCTCGTGGACGCCCTGTCCTTGGGTGTAGACCCGCAAGCCATCGCCTTCGGGGAGGACGAGGGTCGATTCCGGCTCCACGAACGCGTGCTCGACGCGCTGGCTGTAAAACACCTCGGTGAGTACGTGGGCCGAGTTTGCGAGCGCTTCGTCCACGTCCCCGCGCTTCACCTTGCAGATGTCTACGAGGTTCGGGAAGTCGGGGTGTACGGTCGGGGCGCCGGGTTCCAGCGCGGCCTCGGGGTTCGTGATCGGCTCCAGTACCTCGTAGTCGACGACGATTGCTTCGGCGGCGGCGCGCGCGATGGCCCTGGTTTCAGCCGCCACAGAGGCTAGCGCTGAGCCGATGCAGTGGGTGACCTCGCCGACTCCGATGTAGATGTTCCAGTCCGACCGGATGTGGCCAATGCGAGCGGCACCGGGTACATCCTCGGCCGTCAGCACTGCGATCACGCCGTCCATGGCCAGGGCGGGTCCGACATCGATGGACATCACCCGTGCCCTGGGATGCTCGGTGAGTCGCATCGCGCCGTGGATCATGCCCTCGGCGTCCAGGTCGTTGGTGAAGGCCCGATCGCCCAGCGCCAGGTCGACGCCATCGTAACGTTCGTCGGCCAGGTCGCCGGTCGGGGCGGGCGGGCCCTCGGCCCAGTTCTCGCCAGCGATCTGGATCGCCTCGACGATGCAGTTGTATCCGGTGCACCGGCAGAGATGCGAGCCCAGCATGGACCGAACCTTTGCGTCGGTGGGGTTGGGCTCTTTGTCCAGCAGGTGAGCGGCTCGCATCGTGATGCCGGGAGTGCAGAAGCCGCACTGCAGCCCGCCGACTTCGGTGAACGCGCGTCCGAGCGCAGTCCGCTTGTGTTCGGCCAAGCCGGCGAGGGTCTCGACTGTGGCTCCCTCGAGCTGTGACGCCTTTTTCACGCAGGTCATCGCCGCCCGGCCATTGATCAATGCGGTGCAACAGCCGCACGCGGCCTGGGGGCTGCAGCCGTCCTTGAGGGTCGTGACTCCGGCCTGTTCGCGCAGGAAGTCGAGGGCGATGGGATCGCCGTCTACGAAATGTTCGACCGGCTCACCGTCGAGTGTGAAGCGAATCGTAGGCATGATAGCTCCGTCTGTGTCTGGCCTTTGCTGCCACAGCCTACACGACGCCCCCCAGGCCCCCCGTAGCGAAAGGGATTGCCGTGCCCCTCCGACTGCCCGAACACGTGACTGAGTTGGCCTGTGTACTTTGCGGTCAGACGACCCGAGACCCCTGGGTCTGGACCTGCCCCGACTGCGGTGCTGCCGGCCGTATGGACGTTCGCTATGCCCCTGGCCCCATCTCGGGCATGAAGGCCCGTCTGGCCGAACGACCCCGCGATCAGTGGCGCTACCGCGAAGTGCTGCCCATCGAGCCGGACGCTTCGCTACCTCCGCTCGTTGTTGGCTGGAGTCCAGTCAGCCGGTCGGATCGCCTGGCGGCCTGGCTCGGCGTGAAGGCTGCGTGGCTCAAGGACGAAGGGCGCAACCCGTCCGCGAGCTCGAAGGACCGGGCCAGCGCCGTGGGCGTTGTCTTGGCAATGCAGGCAGGCACCGAGCGGATCGCCTGTGCCTCCACGGGCAATGCGGCGTCGTCGACGGCTTGCATTGCCGCGTCGGTTGGCCTGCCCGCGACGATCTTTGTGCCGGCCCGAGCGCCGGCCCCCAAGATCGCCCAACTGCGCATCTTCGGCGCGCAGGTCTTCCGGGTCAGCGCGGACTACGACCGGACCTGGGACCTCTGCGCCGAGGTCACCGCGCAGCGGCCCTGGTTCAACCGGAACTGCGCCGTCAATCCGTACCTCGTCGAGGGCAAGAAGACCGTGTCCCTGGAGCTGGCCGAGCAATTGGGCCGGGAAATTCCCGCGTGGGTTGCTGTCAGCGTGGGGGATGGATGCACCGTCGCCGGCGTCGTCAAGGGCCTGGAAGAGGCGGCGCGGGCCGGCCTGATCCCCTCGGTGCCGCGGGTGCTGGCTGTGCAGGCTGAGGGTGCCTCCCCCCTGGTGGCCGCGGCTGCTCGCGGAGGACGCTTCGAGCCCAGCGAGGCGAGCAGCATCGCGGATAGCATCTGCGTTGGCACGCCGCGCAACCCCCACAAGGCCCTGCAGGCCGTGGAGCGCTGCGGGGGAGCATGGATCTCGGTCTCGGACGACGCGATCCTGGAGGCGCTGGTCGAGGTGCCTCGCCGGTCGGGGGTCTTCGGGGAGCCGGCCGGCGTCGCCGCTGCAGCCGGCGTGAGGCGGGCCGTTGCCGAGGGCCTGATCGGTCCCGATGAGGATGTCGCGCTGCTGGTCACGGGCAACGGCCTCAAGGACACGACGACTGCGCTTCAGGTGGCCGGTGATCCGATCGATGTCGATCCGACCGTCGACGCGGTGTTGCAGGCCCTGGGCTGAGCCGAGTCTGCTTCCTCGGAGGTTGTGCGGCGCGTGCCTGGCCCCTACTCCGTAGAGTTCTCAGACTCGGGCTGCGAGCGAGGCCAGTAGGCCCAGCACGAAAGGAATTTGAAAGGCGGGGGTCCGCATGATGCTCCGCACTCTACCTGTCCTTCTGGAGAACCCTACTGGTGGTGACTGCGGCGCTGCTCTCCCTGCCGTAACGAAGAGCGTCATCCCCCGACCTGGCTTCCGACCTGGCTTCCGACCTGTCTTCCCGATTAGAGTTCCCCCATGTTCGGCTTTGAGAGCTTTGCCAATGCCGCGGTCGTGATCTGGGATGGCGATCCCCTGCTGAGCGTCGATCCCTGGTTTGCGGGGAACCCGTTCTTTGGCAGCTGGGGCCATGCCTTTGCGGTTCCCGAGGCCCAGCAGACCCACGCTCGCCAGGCCCGGAATCTCTGGATTTCCCACGGGCACCCGGATCACCTCCACCTGCCCGACCTGGAGCAGATCGAGAAGGACGGACTCCAGGTCTGGCTACCGGATCATCGTGGCGGCCGAATCGCCAATGACCTGTCCAGTGCAGGGTTCGACGTCCGCATCATGACGGACAACACCTGGTACGAGCTCTCACCCCGGGTGCGCATCATGTCCCTGTCCGACGCCTGTCAGGACGCGGCCCTGGTCATCTGTATGGGCGACACCCTGGTGATGAACCTGAATGATGTGATGCCGAGGTCCTTTCCCTGGACGCCGTTACTGAAGAAGCTGTCCCGCACCTACGCCCGGTCCTTCCTCCTCAAGAAATTCACCTACCGGGATGCGGCCATGACCCACTTCTTCGACGAGGAGGGGGAGCCGATCTCGCTGACGGTCAATGAGGAGTACGTGGGCCGCTACGCGTCCTTCTGGGCGAAATCTGTGGGTGCCACGGACGTGATCCCCTCCGCGTCCTTTCACCGGTACTCGCGGACCGATTCACACTGGGCTAACGCCACCGTGGCCCCCCTCGACGCCTACCCCAAAGGATTCGATTCCACCCGAGCCCGGCTGCATCCCCCCTTTGTGTCCCTCGACTTCGACCAGGACACCCGAACCGAGGGCCTTCGGGGCGAGCCCCTCACCGAGCTGTTCGAACCCGCGGTGTTCGGCGACCATTGGTCCGACGACATGGAGCCCGCAGATCGGGAGAAGCTGGATGCTTACTTTCGTGGCATCCCCTCCCTGGAGAAGCACTTCGACTTCATGTGCATCCGCTTCGGCAACCAGGAGCACACCATCGAGTTCAAGCGCCGCGGCTTTCAGAAGGGCTTCACCTTCGAGGCGCCGCGAAACAGCTTCATGCAGGCGGTGGAATGGGAGGTCTTCGACGACCTCTTGATCGCCAACTTCATGCGCACCACCCTGCACGGCAAGTGGTCGGAGCCCAAGCTCTACCCGGGCGTGATGGGCCTCACCCGATATGCCGACAACGGTCGGGTTCGCAGCCCTGAGGCCCTACGGGCCTACCTGGCGGACTATCGCCGGCGGGCGCCGACCCTGTACCTGAGGCAGGCTGTAGAGGGCATGACCGTGGAGCGGGTGCGCCCCTTGGTCATCGACCACCCGAGGCTCTTCAAGGTCGGCCTGAAGCTCTACGGCCTGCTGCGTTAAGCCTGCGAGATCTCGGAGATCAGCCGCTGAGCCCCAAGGGCTGGTCGGCGAAGGGACTGAGCCAGTCAGGAGTCGCGTAGGGCGGCGAGGAGGAGGAAAACGAGGCCCCGGTGGCTACGGACGACTCGGCATCCGTCGTCACGGGCCAGGTCGTTGAGATCGACCTGACGGACAACGACGACGATCCCAACAGTGGCGATGACCTCAGCGTCTCGGAGGTCGTCCAACCCACGAACGGCTTCGTGGAGATCGTGGACGACGCCGCTGTGAGCTACACGTCCCTCAACGACTTCATCGGCGTCGACAGCTTTAGCTACACCGTGAGCGACGAAGGTGGTTTGACCGACCAAGCCAACGTTTCGGTCAACGTCGTGCCCCTACCGACCCTGGAGATCACCGGCCCGGAAGAGGGCGAGACCGTGACGGGCCCGGAAATCGAGGTCACCTTTGCGGTGGACGGGTGCGAGATGAGCAGCCCGAGCTCAAACTCGGCCGGCTGCCACGTGCACAAGTACCTGGGCGGCGAAGAATACCGAGACGAGGATGGCACCGGCTTTGGCCACTACAATTCCAGTTCCTTCACCATCAGCCCCCTTACTGCGGATACCTACGAGTTTTCCTTGGAGCTGATCAAGAACGACGGAACCGACGAGCCCTTTGAGCCGCTCATCGATGACTCTGTCACCTTCGAGGTGGAGGACTTCGAGACCGGAACTCGATAGGCGAGGTCCGACGCCTCTAAGTGAACCTCAGATCGCCGTATCGGATCGCCACGATCAGAAGGCGGGGATGGTTCGCTCCATCAGGTTCCATACGAAAAAGAAGTGGCAGGTGGCCCCAGCCAGGACGAAGAGGTGCCAGATCTCGTGGTGTCCGAGGATCCTGGGCCAGGGGTCGGGCCACTCTTTGACGTAGACGATGGCGCCGACGCTGTAGGCCAGGCCCCCGAAGACGAGGAGGCCGAGGGCCTCGGGCTCCAGCTGGGGGAGAATCCGGTAGGCCGGAATGATGGCGATCCAGCCCAGCCCGAGATAGAGCGCCGTCCCGAGCCAGTCGGGACAGTCGATCCACAGCAGCTTGAACAGTATTCCCGCAAGGGCCAGGCCACCGACGACCGACAGAATGGAGATCCTCCAGGCCCCGTCGAGCAAGTGGATCGTCACCGGCACGTAGGTGCCGGCGATCAGGAAGAAGATCGCCGAATGGTCGAGGCGGCGCAGCCACCGGTTCCCCTGCTTGCCCAGGTCAAGGAAGTGGTAGGTCGAAGAGGACCCGAAGAGTACGACCAGGCTGGCGCCGTAGATGCTCATGCCCGCAACCTTGGCGCCGTCGTGGGCGGAGAAGATCACAAGGAAGATCAGCCCGACGATCGCGGCGAGGAAGCCGGCGAAGTGCGTCGCCCAGCTGACCGGGTCCTTCAGGATCTTGAATTGCACCTCGACCGCCATCTCGTCCTCGCCTGGATACCTGCCCGCCGAATAGGATGGACCCGCAGAGTCGAATCGGAAAGGGCAATCCGCCCGTCTGCTCATCTCGGGGGAGCACCCGGGAGCTTGCCCAAACCTCAATACAGCGCGCAAGCCCGATCGCGCCCCGCCTGTCTCCTGAGGGCAGACCGTCCGTCTCCTCGGCGGCGGAGTCCGCTTATAGCAGCCTTCCGTCGGGGCGACTTGGAGCTCAGCCGGCCAGATGTCGCGCACGTTCTGGGGTCGGCTGGTGGTGGGGGAAGGCAGCGGGAGAAGGGGAGGCAACGTCCCAGTTCGATCGCCTGAGCCCTGTCTGAGCCGCGTGGGCCCGACAGCAGGCCGAGCTGGACCGCTTAAGCGCTCTCCTTGTCGGCTTCAGAGCCCGGTGTCGTCCAGTTCGCGGGATCGTCCGCGTCGGGACCGACCGCGGAGTTCGCCGAGGGGAGAGAGACCGCCTGATCGGCGTCCCACACGCGGTGGCGAAGAATCCACTCCTCACCCTCTTTCTTCCAGAGATGCGGCGAGCGGAACTTCTCGGCCAGGGCCTGGAAGCTCTCGACGGTCATGATCGGGTTCTCGAAGGCCTTGGAGGCGACCGGGAACTGGTCCTCGGGAATCGACAGGTACTCCATCAGCTCGGTCTCGAAGCGCGCCGGCCACTCGCCGTCAAAGCGGCGCACCAGGGCGACACCCTCCTCGCGGGTGATCTCCTGGTTCCGGATCTCTTGGGCGGCGTCGTAGGTAGCGCGTCCGATCCCGAACTTGACGTAGGTCGTCCAGTAGTGGAGGTCGTCGATCTTGTCGTCGATGCTGTTGTACTTGGAGTAGGTGCCGGGGCTGCGCTCGGGCGAAGCCTCAAAGCCGCCGTTCTCGACCGCGTAGTAGTAACACTCCTGGGGATGCCACTTGAGGTAGTAGCCCAGGTAGTGGACCTCGACGCCCTTCTCGCGAAGGAGCTCGGGGTTGCAGGGCATGTAGGGCTCCAGGTCGTTCTTCGACAGTCCGTAGGTCGAGTACAGCTCCTCCACAGACGTCCCGCCGAGGTAGACCTCACTCTCGTCGGAGCTGGAGAAGTAGGCGTAGTCGCGTTGCGCGGTTGTCGTGTCCTGGATGGGGTTGCCGTATTCCGCCTCGTCCTCCCCGAAGAAGACCAACGGAATGTTCATGAGCGCGGCCATGCGCGGCCCCAGGAACTTCTGCCCAAACATGAAGGGCTGGAAGGGGTGGAAGATGTTCTCCACCGCCAGCCGGGTCAGCAGCCGGTGAACGAGGGAGTTGGGCGTCAGGAGGAAGTTGTCGAAGCCTGCGTCGATCCACCGGTTGTGGTTGCGACGGCCCCAGTCGGTGTACAGATGCGGAGCCCAAGTCACGGTGAGGGGGCGCATACCGAACTCGTACTTCAGCTTGTGGGCCTGGAAGAAGCTGTCCTTGCCGCCGGAACCCGGAACGAGGCAGTCGTAGTGCCCGTCGTCCCGTCGGAACTTGGCACAGAGCTCTTCCAGCTCAGCGCGCCGCTCGTCCCAGTCGATCTCCCGCTCTTTTCGTTCGACGGCGCGGCAGGCATCGCAGATGTTGTCGTCGCAGAAGCGGATCGTCTTCTTCGTTGACGCCCGCGTGTGCTTGTATTCCACCGCCGAATTGGGGCGCTGGTTGGAGATGACACAGCGGCTGCAGAACTTGGTCTCGACCGGAAGGCCGTAGAAAGCCTCGAGTTCCGTCTCTGCATCCTGCGAGTCAAAATTGTCTGCCTGCTGCTTGAGTGCCGTTTCGAACGGGACCATGTCGAACCCCCAATACGCGTTTGGAATGCGTATAGAACCAATCGGATCAACGGGCGGATCCATGAGGGAAAGCGGGCAATTTCTTTTGGGGGGTGCCTCCAGTAGGGCGGTTGGGACTACAGCGCTATGAAGGCGGTGAGCATGTCCAGGCCCACGGGGCCGCTCTTTTCGGGATGGAACTGAGTCCCGACCACCGGACCGCGACGGACGGCGGCGCACAGCGAGTGGGGTCCGTAGTCGACTTGCGCGAGTAGGTGTAGCTGTCGACGGAGGTCCCAGCGAGCAGCGTTCCATCCCAGGCATCCTCGGTCGCTCGCTGGAGGCGGGCCCACCCGACGTGGGGGACCTTGACCCCCGCGTCGATCAAGCGAACCCGCCCGCTGATGATGCCCAGGCCCTCGTGGCTCCCAAACTCCTCGCTTCCGTCGAGTAGAAGCTGCATGCCGAGGCAGATGCCCAGCAGCGGTCGCTCCCTCGCGGCGTGGCTTCGGATCGCGTCGAACAGTCCGCGTTCTCTCAGCCCGCGCATGCCTTCGGCGAAGGCACCGACACCCGGGAGAACCAGATGGTGTGCCTCCTCTACACCCGCAGCATCGCAGACGACGGTCGGCTCGGCCCCGATGCGACGGAATGCGTTCTGGACGCTGTGGATGTTGCCCAGCCCGTAGTCGATGATCCCGACGCGCTTCATGGTCGCACCTCAAAGCCGGCCTGCAGCAGGGCAGCCTTGATCGTGGCGATGGTCATTTTGTCGTAGTGCAGCAGTTGGGCTACGGCGATCCCGTCCACCCCACAGTCAGCAACCTCGAGGATGTGGTCCAGCGAGCCCGCCCCACCGTGTGCGATCACGGGTACACCGACCCCGTCGACGACCTGGCGAATGAACTCGCAGTCGAAGCCCCCCCCGGTTCCTTCCTTGTCGACCGACGTCAGCAACAGTTCTCCTGCGCCAGCCTCTACTGCCTGCAGGGCCCAGTCCAAGGCATCGCGTCCGGTGTGTTCTCGCCCGTTGTCGGTAAAAGCGAGCCAGTGTCCATTGGGCTGGCGAATGGTCTCGACCGCCACGGTAATGCACTGACTCCCAAAGACCTGGGCTGCCTGGCCAATGAAGGAGGGGTCTTTGGTCGCGGCGGTGTTCACGCTGATCTTGTCGGCCCCGCTGCGCAGCAGCTTTTGGATGTCGTCTGTCGTGCGTAGGCCGCCGCCCACGCTGATGGGCACAAAGACATCTTGCACCGTCTCGTAGACGAGATTTTCGAGCGAATTCCGCTCGTAGAGGCTGGCCACGATGTCTTGGTACAGGATTTCGTCCGCGCCGCCCTCGAAGTAGCGCTTGGCGAAGTCCTTCGGTGAGCCGAGCTTGCGGAGACCTTCTAAGCGGATGCCCTTGACGAGGTTCGGGGCCTTGATGTCTAGGCGGGGGATGATGCGAATGGCGGCCATCAGCGCAGCCTAGATCAGATTGGCACCTCCGATGGTCCAGGGAGAGCAAAGACAGCTGGGGCTAGCGGACCGAAGTGCTGAGCGTCTCCAGGAGGCGTAGGGTCGCGGGGGCCAGGGTGTGTTTGACCGCTGCCAGGGGGCCGGTGAGGTCCCCGCGAAAGCCCGCTGAGATCTCCGTAGTCCGCCGCCCGGCATGCTCTGCCCCGAGTTCCTCGGCGGCCTCCGGCCGTCGAAGCAGGGCCCAGAGTCCGTACCAGACGAGGCAGGCGTGGAGGTAGGAGTGGACCGTGAGGGGGTTCCCGGTCCACGGCGAGACCGGACGGACTTCTTCGCAGGCCGCCTTGTCGAGGATTAGCGGCGAGCTCAGCTCGGCCATGTAGAGCGCCGCGTGGATCGCCTCGTGGACGAGCGCCTCGACGAGCGCCTTGGTGTCGGCCGCCTCGAGGTGCGGGTTGACCAGGAGCGTCCGCCCGATGCACCCGTTCGTTGAGGAGGAGCGGAAGACGTCCGGGCGCTGGTCCTCGCGACGCAGCACAATCACGCGGGTGAAGTTCGTCACCAGCCACAATCACGCGGGTGAAGTTCGTCACCAGCCGATGGGCCGCGGGCGAGATCGTCTCCAGTGCTGCCACCGCCCCGTCGAGCTTACGCACGACGCTGTCTACCGCCTCGCTCGTCCAGGGGAGCGCCGGCCCGCAGCGGGGTTCTTCGATGCGGACCGCGTCTGGGCTGTCGTGATCCAGCGGGATCCCGATCCCAATCCGACGCGGCTCTGTGGCGTCCGCCCCACTCGAGACGGCCCGGGACCGCTCGGCTGCCACCGATGCGATCAGGAATCCGAGGAGCTCGTCTGGCGACCGCCCCGAGGTCCCTGCCATCGCCGCGAACATCTCCGGCGCGATCAGCAGCCGGAAGAACACGTCGTTCGGTAGCCCGTCCAGTAGGGCGTGCAGCTCCGGCGCGCGGGGATGTCCGGCGCGCGGGGATGGTCCGACCGCGCGATCTCCGCCCCTGCGGTGCCCTTGGCCATCCGGCTGAGGAAGGCGACCGTGATGGCCCGGATCAGCTCGTTTGCATCCTCGTCCCAGGAGAGCAGGCCGG